>JAFPAT010000080.1 GCA_017425655.1 Rikenellaceae bacterium
ACAGATGAAGATTGCCGATATCGAATTGGGCGATAAGCCGTTATTTCTCGCGCCTATGGAGGACGTTACCGATCCTTCGTTCCGCTATATGTGTAAGCGCTTTGGTGCCGATGTGGTCTATACCGAGTTTATCTCGTCGGACGGACTGATTCGCGATGCAGCCAAATCGCTTGCCAAACTCAATATTGCCGAGGAAGAGCGCCCCGTCGGTATCCAAATTTATGGACATCTGATCGAGCCTATGGTCGAGGCTGCGCGTATGGCCGAGGCTGCAAAACCCGATATTATCGACATTAATTTTGGCTGTCCCGTGAAGAAGATCGCTTCGCGTGGCGCGGGTAGCGGTATGATGCGCGATGTTCCGCTGATGGTCGAGATGACGCGCCAGATTGTGCAGGCGGTCAAGACTCCTGTAACGGTCAAAACTCGCTTGGGTTGGGACGACGACAACCGCAATATCGAGGATATCGCTCTGCGCCTACAAGATGTCGGTATTGCGGCACTTACGATTCACGGTCGCACCCGCGCACAGATGTACACGGGGCGTGCCGATTGGTCGCTGATTGGTAAGGTGAAGAATAATCCGCTGATTAAGATCCCGATTATCGGCAATGGCGATATCGACTCGGCGGAGTCGGCTGCCGAGGCGTTCGATAAGTGGGGTGTTGATGGCGTGATGATTGGTCGCGCGACGTATGGTCGTCCTTGGATTTTCCGCGAGGTGCGCCACTATCTTTCGACGGGCGAGAAACTTCCGCAACCGTCAGTCATCGAGCGCGTTGAGATTGCCAAGCACCACTTGCTTAAATCTATCGAAGTGAAGGGCGAACACGTGGGCGTGTTGGAGATGCGCCGCCATCTGTCGAACTACTTTAAGGGTTTGCCCGATTTCAAATCGACACGCTTGAAGTTGGTTACGTTGTTCGATATTCCCGAGCTGTTGGCTACGCTCAATTCGATTGCCGATCGTTGGGGTGATTTCGACACCTCGGCAACCGTTCCTGCACCGCTTTCGCACGATTTGTAGAGATTCAAGAATGGATACAATAAAACCACGCTTTCGTGCGTGGTTTTTTGTTTGCATACAAGTAGATACGCACCTTGCTGATGGAAGTGATTCTATCGCAATTTAACCACCTTCGTAATACCCAAAGCGGCCAACTCGCGTTGCAGCTCCTCGTCGTTGTCCGAGATAATCAGTAGGCGGTCGCCCTCTTCGAGCGTAGTGTGTCCCTTCGGAATGAAGTAGCGCTCGCCACGACGAGCCATAACTACCAACGTATGGTCGGGCAAGGTAATCTGTTTCAGTTGGTTGCCACGAGCAATCATCGACGCATTGATACGTATCTCGGTCATTGCCGACTTGATTTTGTCGGGCATTTCGACCTCGAAACTTGCCTCCTCTTCCTCCTCTGCAAGACCAATTGCATTTGCCATCGAACTGACACTTGTGCCCTGAATTAGTAGCGAGAGAATCGTTACCAGATAGACCACATTGAACATAAATCGCGCTCCGGGAACATCGGCGACTAACGGATAGGTGGCGAAGATGATAGGTACCGCACCGCGCAGACCAACCCACGACACATAGGCACGCGCTTTGGTCGTAAATCTGCGAAATGGAGCCATACACAGAAACACCGTTGCGGGTCGTGCTACGAAGATCATAAACACTCCGACCAACCCTCCAATGATCAACACATTCGGATCGCGCAATTCGTCGATATTGACCAGCAGTCCGAGCGCGATGAACATCACGATCTGAAACAGCCACGTGAAGCTGTCGAAGAAGATCGTGAGCGTGCGTTTGTGGGTAATTTTTTTGTTGCCTACGACTAAACCTGCGACATATACAGCCAAATAACCGTTGCCGTGCAACATCTCGGATACCGAGAAGGTGATAAATACAAACGCCAATAACAAAATCGAATAGAACGCCTTGTTGTCGATATTGATGCGGTTGATTGCCCATACAGCCACGCGACCTATTGCAAAACCGATTACAGCACCCACCGCCATTTTGATAACGAAATCGATTACAGCACTCCATAAACTAATCTCTGCGCTGCTTGATGGCGCAAGCACACCGACCAGCAACACGGTGAGGATATATGCCATCGGGTCGTTACTACCACTTTCAAGCTCCAACAGTGGGCGCAAATTCTCTTTCAGGCCTGTCTTTTTACTTCGCAGAATTGAGAATACCGAAGCCGAGTCGGTCGAAGACATCATTGCAGCCAATAGCAACGATTGCGCAAATGAAAATTCGAAACCGAATAGTGGCATTATCAGATAGACGAACGTGCCGAGCATTAAGGCCGTAATCGCCACACCGAGTGTGGCAAGTACCACTCCCACGGTCATTACGGGACGTATCTCCTTGATTTTGGTATCCATACCGCCCGAAAATAGGATGATGCTCAATGCGATCATGCCGATAAACTGCGTCAATTCGGGCGAGTCGAACGATATGAGTTGGTAGCCAAAGAGCATACCCACGACAAGGAACAACAACAGAGCCGGTGCACCGAATCGATAGGCGGTTTTGCCTGCGAATACCGCCGCAAAGAGCAGTATTGCGCTGATGAATACAAAATTTTCGGATGTTATAACCATTTATCTGAACGTGTATGTCGGGAGTTAAGCTTTCAAATCTTTTGCCGAACTGCTACTGTGGACGGAACAGATATGTAATCGTACCGCGATGACGCTCGGGAGCATCTTGATCGAGGTTGAAGCGCGATTCGCGAGCTTTGCGCACAGCGGCATCGTGCAACTCGGCAATGTTGTCCGATTGCGAACGATCGACCTCGGCGGCGATGACATTGCCGCTACGATTAAGTGTTACATTTACTACCACGCGACCACCGCTCTGGCACGTATAGGCAGGTATGGGCAACTTGCGCGATTCGCGTACGGGATTGGTGAATGAGTACTCGACCGTTACATTTCCGGCAACCTTCGCATCGCGACCCTCTGTTGCATCGCCCGAGGTGTTCTGCGGTCGATTTTCGCTGATGGCATTGGCATCATTTACGCCCTGGTTGAAGGTCTCGCGGTTGGCACGCATTCGCTCCTGTACCTCCTTGCCGTAGTCGCTCAAGTCGGATCCGGCCGCAGCTCGTTGAGCCTCGGCCTCGCTCAAATTGGAATTGGCATTAGATATGCGGTTTGCGATCGAGCCGTAGTCGGCCATCTGCTGCTTACGCTCAATTTCGCGTTCGAGGCGAGCCTTCTCGGCTGCGAGCTCTTCGAGGGTCTCGATGTCAATCACCATACCCTGCATATGGGGGCGCGACTCGACAACGATCTTCGAAGTAACGAATGCGATCGCTATAACGAGATAGACAATGAGTGTGATACACAATCCTGCGCGATGATCAAAAGCCCATTCGCCCGCATCGGTTTTGCGGTTATCGAACGGCAGTTTGATTCTTTGTCGTTTTTTTGTATTATCTGTGGGCTGAAAAGTCATTTATACGTGCTAATTTTCTACAAAAATACTATATTCTATAAAAAATTCCTATCTTTGTGGAATAAATGACGAATAATTCGGAACAAATGATAACTAAACAGCAAACATTGAAAGCCCCGCTGTCGTTTTCCGGCCGCGGTCTTCATACTGGTCTTAATGTAAATATGCGAGTGCTTCCCGCTGATGTCGATACAGGACTTATTTTCCGTCGTGTCGATTTGGAGGGCGCACCCGAAGTTCC
>JAFPAT010000081.1 GCA_017425655.1 Rikenellaceae bacterium
ACGATCATCAACGAGCGCCTGTTGCGCCGAGCAATGCACGACAAGGTGCGCGGCATTACGCGCGACAACCGTGCGATGATCATCGTCGGCACGCTGTCGATTCCCTACACATTTTTTGCATTCGGTTATTTGGGCATATCGTTATGGTTTCGCATTGCAACGGCACTGCTGCTCGGCGTGTGCGTCGTGGCAACGTGGTGGGGACAGCGCGACCTGCACGCCGACGAACTGCTCGATGGCGATGTGGTGTCGGTGGGCAAGAAGGTGCTGCGATTGAAGCAGATGAACGATCGCTGGTTGTGGTATGCCATTCCGATGTTGCTCCTCTGGCTGGGCTGGCTCTTTTGGGAGGCATACCAGCAGATCGGTGGCACGCCTCTGTTCTACGGATTTGTTACGGGTGGTGCCATTGGTGTTGTGCTTGGCCTGATAGTGGGTGGCAAGGTGCGCTATCGCACGCAGCGCCGTGCGCGCGAGGTGTTGGCGCATATCGAGGAGCTGACGCGTGAGTAATAATCCTTGAAAATTGATCATAAGCACGCCGAAAAAGCCCTGTTCGATGTTTCGAATGGGGCTTTTCGCAATGTTTGAGGTTCGATCGCAAGTCAGTTCACCCCCTGGTTTTGGGCGATTCAGCCGCCGAAAATGGCGATTCAACGGTTTGACGGATTGTTTTGGCGAATTGTTGCCGTACCTTTGTTCCAAGAAAACAACTCAACAAGAGCAAAACAGAATATTAACCAATTAAAAATTTACGACTATGAAGACGTTATTGAGAGTATTAGTAGTAGCAATGGCGGCATTTATGAGCGTCAATGCTTCGGCCGCAACCGCAATCAGCACCGCGACCGTGAAAGTAGCTATCAGTCGTCGTGGCGAGCGTGTAGCCGTTGAGGCAGAGCGTATGACTCGTTACCTGGGTGTAGCACTTGATCTGAATGCACGTCAGGAGTCGAAATTGTTCTATATGAACCTCGAATGGGCAGAGCGTTGCGATGATCGTCTGATCCGTATCGACCTTGATAATATCTTGGATCGTTGGTATTACGAGTACACTCGCGACCTGGATGTAATCCTGAACAACCGTCAGATGCGTGTATGGCGCAGAATGTATGGTCATCGCTACAATGATTACAGCCGCCCCCGTGCTTCGATCTCGATCAATATTGGTGCTCGTCCCCACGTTCACATCGGCGCAGGGCACAAGAATCCCCACAAGGATCCCCACACTCGTCCTCACGTAGCTCCGCACAAGGACCCTCACACTCGTCCTCACGTAGCTCCGCACACGGACCCTCACACCAAGCCGCACGTAGCTCCGCACACGGACCCTCACACTCGTCCTCACGTAGCTCCGCACACGGACCCCCACACCAAGCCGCACGTAGCTCCGCACACGGACCCCCACACCAAGCCGCACACTGCTCCCCATAATGGCAGCGTGGGTAACGGTAATAACCGTCCCTCGAACAACAAGGGCAATGTAGGCAATGGTAACAACCGCCCCTCGAATAATAAGGGTTCGTATCGCAGCTCGAGCAGCTCGAACAGAGGTCAGAGCAACGCAACTCGCGGTGGCAACTCGACTCGTAGCTCAAACAACTCGAAGGGTTCGAACGACAAGGGCACCAGCAGCCGTGGCAGATAGAGTATTTAGAAAGGCTTCAATGCACACACAAATAATCAAATTTCATTAGGCTCGGAGCGCGTCATTTGGCGCGCTCCATCTTTTTGTATATATTTGCGTTGTTGAATTTTAGAACTTTGTAAGATATGAAGAAGATAATTGTCGCTCTGTTGCTGGTGGCTATTGGCGTGTATGTCTATGCGCAACGTCGCTCGTCAGTTCGTTTCGAGTCGATGACCAATGCCGAATTTGCCACGATCATTGCCGATACTACGGTTCAGTTGGTCGATGTTCGTACGGCGGCCGAGTTCGCTGCGGGACATATCCCGACGGCGAAGAATATTGATGTGCGTGGCGAGAATTTCGATAAGGAGGCAGATCAGCAACTCGATAAAAGTCGCCCCGTGGCGCTCTATTGCCGCAGTGGTGCTCGTAGTAAGACGGCGGCACAGGCTTTGGCAGCAAAGGGTTATTGCGTCTATGAACTGAATAAGGGTTTTATGAATTGGAATGGACCGCGTACCGTGCCGACGGAGTAGGGCAGTGAATATTTTTTGCGGAATATTTCGTTCGTAAGCACAAAATTATTACCTTTGCGCCCGAAAACCAACGGGGTGTAGCGTAGTCCGGTTAGCGCGCCTGCTTTGGGAGCAGGAGGTCGCTGGTTCGAATCCAGTCTCCCCGACGATTGATGGGTCCGCCTTTTTTGAAAGGCGGACTTTTTTGTTGGGGAGTGATCTGCTGTGAGCAAGCTCCACCATCTCACTCTCCACCAAAAGCTCCGCTACGCGTAGCCCATCAAATTGGGTAGGTTGGTATTCTTTAATTGTGGTTGCGCGGACAGAATTATCTTTATGCGCTTCGCTTTAGCGGTGTCCGCGCCACGGCTTTGCCGTTCGAATCCAGTCTCCCCGACATTTGATTGACAGCAGAACTTTATTAAGTTCTGCTGTTTTTTTGTTTGATAGTGTAAGATTATGCGCGGACAGAATTATCTTTATGCGCTTCGCTTTAGCGGTGTCCGCGCCACGGCTTTGCCGTTCGAATCACGTTACAGACATAGTCTCAAATCTCGGATAGTTATTTCACACTCTCAATTTGCCGATTCAGTGCCGTATATTGGCGTTTCAACCCCATAGGAGGAACATTCATTGCGAATGGATGCTATCTTTGTTCTATAAGATAACAAACTAAAAACAATATACTATGCGACAACTTTTACTTTTTGTGGCTCTGTTTGCGAGTCTATCGGCAACGGCGGCACGACCGACTACCGAGGAGATGCTTGCCGAAAATAATTTTCAGATTGTCAGCGACCTCTATCAGGAGCGACCGATATGGGTCAAGACCTACCATTGCGACAGCGCGACGATCGTTCGTACGTTGATGATGAATCCGCAGATTATCATCGAGCGCGAGTTCGAGGAACGGCTGATCTGCCGTATGTGCGATGTGCAGTTGGTGCGTTTTGACGAAATGAACATTCTGCCTTCCTATATGCGCTGGGCGGCGACGCTCTATTTTACGGTCGAGGTCTTCGATAACGAGTATCGAGTGGAGCTGTGCGAGGCGGTATGGAATGGCGTGAAAGAGCCTTTTGATGATGCGATGACGGCGACCTATACGCTCTACTACTCGATGTATAACAGGCGAGGAGATATTGACAGCGGATTTGTTCGTAACTATGCCGAAAAGCTGAACGAACGCCTTACTTGGCTCTTTGCGCCCCGTGTGAGGTAGCAACCTGCCTAAACAAACGCCCCGAAACTGCAATGAGTTTCGGGGCGTTTTGCATCTATTTCTGGAATCGCAGCGTGTGCTTGCGAGCGAAATCGGTAATCGGTTTTGGCAGACAGGTCAAAATCGGCACAAAGATTCTAAACCACGCTGCGGGCACATAGACCTTCTTGCGGCGATACATCGCTCGGAGGGCTTGTCGGGCGCACTTCTCGGCTGTGATCAGCACTCCGATACGGCAACCGAAACGTTGCCAATCGCGTGGCAGACCGTAGAGGTCGGTCGCGACACCTGCGGGGCAGACCGCCGTAACCGTAACGCCGCGCTCACGTACCTCTTTGGCGTATGCGCGCGAAAAGCTCTTCAAATAGTCCTTGCTTGCGCTGTAAATTGTCAAACCGGGCAGGGGCATCCAAATCGAGTATGACGACATATTAAGGATGTAGCCGTGTCCGCGTTCGACCATCTTTTCACCATACAGACGGCAGGTGATTGTCGGTGTGGTAATGTGCAGACCTACAAGCTCGTCGATACGCTTGAAGTTGGTTTTCAGTACGTCAAGGTATGAGAAAGCACCTGCATTATTGATCAGCACCTCGATCTGCAGGCCTTCACTCTCGGTCCAAGCGAAGAGGTCATGCGCCGCCTCGCGCGGAATCAGATCGATCACCTTCGTACGCACCTCGACGCCAAACTCCTCGGCAACCTTTCGTGCCGCCTCGGTCAGCCCAGCCTCATCGTTCGACACCACCACAAGATTGTAGCCTCGCGCGGCCATCTGTCGAGCATACTCGAACCCGATGCCACTGCTTGCACCCGTAACGAGAGCCCATGCCGAGCCCTTTTCGATCACTCCTCGCATTGTGTTTAGGGCAGTTTAGCCAACTCGTCGGTAATCTTACGCGGCAGGTTGGGGCAATCTTTATGACACTTCATATCGACCGAGTACATACGGGCGATACAGTAATTCTTGTGGTCGCAACGGCTGCGGCAACCAGCGCCCTCGGCAGCCAGACGATTGACGAAATCGGGCTCGCTGACCAGCGCACGACCCATCTGTACCATCTCGAAACCTGAATCGAGCACCTTGTCGATACCCTCGCGGCTGACCAAACCTCCGACATAGACCAGTGGACATTTCAACTCCTTGCGGAACTTCATCGCATTCTCATAGAAGAAGGTCTCCTCGAAGGGGAACTGCTGGATCATCAGCGGACCGAACCAACGCACAAAGTAGCGCAACCACAGAGGCATATAGTAGCTCATCGTGTAGATCGGAATCAGACCGCGCATTACGGCCATCGGAGCCTTGCTTACAAAACCGCTCGACAGCACGATGCCATCAACGCCGTAGCTCTCGATTACCTTTGCGATCTCGATCGACTCTGGAATCTGGATGCCACTCTTGAAACCATCCTCCATATTGTGCTTAACGAGGATCGAGGTGCCAGTCTTTGCGGCAGCCTCCATCACCTCGTCCATACACATACGCATAAAGCGCATACGGTTGTCGAGCGAGCCACCAAACTCATCGCGACGGTGGTTGGTATATGGCGAGAGGAACTGCGAGATCAGATAGCCGTGTCCTGCGTGCACTTCGACACAGTCGAAGCCCGCCTCGTGAGCCGTGTGAATGGCGCGACCGAAGTCCTTGGCAACTTCTGCGATCTCGCTCTTGCGCATACGACGCACGGGGGTATAGGCATACATATTGATGCCCGTCGAGGGACCGATCGGAATCTG
>JAFPAT010000011.1 GCA_017425655.1 Rikenellaceae bacterium
AGGATTCTCTGACGAATAATTGCGAACGAAGGCCGAGCCATCGGAGAGCAATGCCACCATCTCAGTACCTTTATCATCGGCCTCCCAGTTGAAGACAAGGCTACCGCTACCATTGGGGTCTGCCCATACGGCACGGGTAGAAGGCTCGTCAGCACTGCTGAAGGTGAGCTGCTCATATTTGCTCACGCTCGGCTGCTCAGGGGTGTCGGGCACGATGTCATCGTTGCTGCAAGAAGTAAACGTGAACATGGCCAATGCGCATAGTATTGGTTTAAATATATCCTTCATAATGTTCTGCAATTTTTATGCTTATTCCCATTTATGTTCCCAAAGATTTCCCCATTCTCCGCGTCGTTGTGCAGGAGCTCCGAATTCGGAATCATCACTATCAGGAGCATTACCACTCATGGCAAGCATTTGCATAGTATCAATGTGCATTTCAACACATATGGGTTTTATATAAATCTTCTTCATATTCTTAATAGTTATACGGTCCAAATTCAGAATCATCGCTATCAGAACCATTACCGCTGATAGCAAAACCACCTTCTACCTCTACCTCGATTACCTCTACCATAGGAGGCTCGTAAAAAATCTCTTTACTTTTCATATCTTTTGATTTTTGTAATTTATCTTGTTGCTAATTGAATCAAATAAAATACGACGTTTCGGAAAAGGCACGATGAATGCCGACCGATAACGTCGTAATATGATAATGCAATGCTTCGGCAGCCGCCACACGGAGGGGCGGAGCACCATTGCGTAGATAAAAGTCTGAGGAAAATGTCAGCAAAACCCGTGAAAACAAATTTGCTAACTCTTTGATATTTAAGATATTTTCTATAAAATACGCGCGATGAGAATGTGTGTGTGTGTGTTTACACGAATTCCGCACATAAGCAAATTATCCACGACATATTTTGCTGAAATCGAGTGATTTCCGCAACTGTCCAAAAGACTGTATGTCATTGAATAATTGTTCATTCTTTTCTGTTAATGCGTATTTATCTACGCAAAAGTAATCAAAATTTTGCACAAGACGTTATTAGTGAAGCACTTTTTAGCTTTTACGAGACTGTTTTTCCTTAAAAGAGTAGAAATGATACTCCTGAAATGAAAAATGACGCACAAGAATGTAGAAATGACCTTCAAAAGCATAGGATGACACCAAGAATGACACCCAAAAAAAGAATGAACTCTCTGTTATTGAAGCAGACTTATGAAATGATAGTATGGGGGGCAATAAACGACTGCTTTGGAAAAGAAAAATAAGATGGTATACCACACCTATGAAAGTCCAAAATTTTTCTTCTTTTGAGAAGCAAAAAGAGTATGTTTTGACACTTCTCAGAAACTCGTATTAAAAGGTAGACGGATATAAAGAAACACATAACATCTGCAAATGAGAGGGACAAAACCCATTTTAAAAGAGTGTAAAGCCGCTGCTGTAACATGCCTCTTAGATTTGTCGATAAAGGCAGTTTAGTTTACTCCTATTCTATATATACATTGGACTAAACTAAACCACCAAATTTAATAGTAATCGGAGGTGCAATTTCAGCTCCAATTAAAGGCCATTTTACCATGCAACGAAATGCAAATATGCTAAAAATTCTAAAAAAAGTGCGTTTTTGCAGATTTTATTGGTTTCTTTGCAAAAATGCAGTCCCCAGTCTGTCCCCCCGAACGAACTTTTGTCCTTCGGTAAGACTTTGTAATATACTATGTATCAAGTGATTACAAGGTTATAAATGGACGTTAAAAAAATATTTTGCATCGGGAAGTAGGTAATAGGTTGATATACAATGTAATAATATGTTTTTAAATGCTGTTGTGCGTGATACTGAAGCAGCCGTGGGTATATGTGTATGAAGAGGTTGTATTGTGGTGGCAGATTTTATTTTGATTGTCGAAAAGACCAATACGAAATACAAGCAGCGGAAGATTATCGGAGTAAGTTGCTTGGTGGTGTAGATAAAATGCTGCACGGTAGGGGCGAATTGGTTATCAATGATGATATGTCTTATGTCGGGCCATACTATTTCGAAACTGAAGATATGGCAGCCGACGATATTGTTGCGATAGAATTGGATATGATTGATCGTTGTACCGATGCAGTCTTTGTTCTTGACGAGGCAGATTGTCCGGGAACCATTACAGAACTTTTATATGCAGCAACAAAGAGAAAGCAGATATACATCTTTTATAAGGAGTATCCACAACACGATGAGACAGAGAGTGAGTTACACACACCGTGTTGGTTCCCAATACACGCTACAATGAAATTAGCAAATGTTGCAATATATAGTTATGATGATTACTCTTTATTAGCACAACTAATCTTCTCAAAATTCTGCATAGGTAAGTAAAGTCTCGGCATTAACAAATAGCATCTTGCTTAATTTATAAAACAAATAAGGATGCCGTTTTGCAATGCGGCATCCTTATTTATTTCAGTGTGCGGGCTGTTTAGCCTTTCAGCCATGTGTGGCGAGCAACGCTATAAATGGGTATAAAGGGCAATATAAGCGGTGTGCGCTTGGTATATTCCTGAAACTCCGGCATTGCGCCATAGGTTTCGACTTGGCGCAGTTCGAGGCGACGGGCACCGCTAAACATCACATACACAATGCCGATATAGCCCAGCGCAGCCACAACCCACTGCCATAGGCTACAACAAGCGCCAAAGCAGATAACAAAGCTACCCGTCCACATCAGCACCTCACCGAAATAGTTGGGGCAGCGCACGATACGATACAGACCCGTATCGACAAAGCGATGCGCATTGATCTTCTTCGCGGCACTCTTTTGTGCGTCGGCAACCATCTCGATAACAACGCCCATCGTTGCCAGCACTGCACCGATCCACGCCCACACATCGCTCACTGCCATACCATCTGCGAGGTTATTAAGGTAGAATGTTACAGGGCTTATCTGACCCACATAGAGCAGTGCGCACGACGTCCATATCATCGTCATCACGAAGGCGGGCTTACGCGCTGTATTTTCCGGCTGATAGAGGATTTTCTTATAAGAGGCTGACTTGCGCTCACGAAGAAAGAGGTATAAAGCAAGGCGTATTCCATAGACAAACAGCACACCGCACAATATAGCTGCGGGGAGCGTCATTTCGTTCCAAAACATAACCACCGTAGCAACTGCGAGTGCCGAGATAGACAAACCATAGCCTATACTAAAGAAGTAGATAAAGTAGAACCAGCCGACCGACGATACGATAAACGAGATCAGCAAAAGAGTCAATAAGTGCGACATAATGTGATAAATTTAATTTGATTCTCTCACAAAGTTACGATTTTTTCTCTATTTCGCGAAATAATAATGCCAATATGATATTTACTAAATTAAATATGCATATCTAAAAAATTGGCTATCTTTGCACCCCGAATCGAAATATCGAAAAATAGCAAGATTATGAAGAGACTTTTTACATACACATTTACACTTTTGTGTGTTGCGATTGCGGCAATGGGCTCCGTTAAAGCACAGGGCATCAATGGCTCCGATCTCACCATCTCGGCGCAAGGATGGTATGGTTACGACATCGAAAAGAGCCGACCCAACCTCACTTCGTTCGGATATATGAACTACGAGGCGGCCGTTGGTATTCAGACCAAACCCGAAAACCGAAATCCCTATGCCGAGGCCTTTGGATTCCCGCTGATCGACATCGGCGTTTCGGTCGCACGTGCAGGCAACTTCAAGTTCAGCGACCAGACCCATTTCCCCAATTTGTACTCCGTATATGGATCATTCGAGCGATCAATCCTGCGAAAAGAGCACTTCTCGGCAGGTTACCTTCTCAACTTCGGTGCGACCTACAATCCCGGCAAGTATGATCCCGTAAATAATCCCGGCAACAATTGGCTCAGTTCGCCCTTTATGGCATACTTTGGTGCGGGCTTATTTGGCAAGGTGCATATCGGCAAGCGTTGGGAAGCGGGTGCAAACTTTATGTTCCGCCACTTCTCGAATGGTCGATTAAGACTTCCCAATGAGGCTCTTAATGGTATGGGTGTAGGTATTTTTGCCCGATACCGATTGCAAGACTACGACCATAAGAAATACACCACAAAGTACAACTTCGAGCGCGAATATCCGAGAGGTATGCAGTATATGGTTGTCGTTGGCGGTGGCGTACATACCTGTATGGCCGAGTGGAACGCCTACGTAGAGAGCGAGCCCGACCCCATAAAAAAGGCCGAGGCAGCAGCCAAACTCAAAGCGCATCCCAAATTTTCGGTCAGCTTCGATGCACTCTATCGCTACTCGATGCGCTATGCGACGGGACTCGGATTGGATCTGTTCTACTCGTCGAATATGAAGGCTTTGGAGGCAGCAGACCGAGTGTTCTATGGCAATGAGGCGGTGGAAAACAGCCCCGGTTATAATGCTCTGTCGGTAGGTCTTGCAGTTGTGCAGGAGGTCTATTGGCGCAACTTCGCGGTACATGTAGCAGTAGGTGCATACCCCTATCGTCATAAGGGTGTAAATGGTCCGGAGGCGAAGGCTGCGGGCGACCGCGAACGCGGCTGGCACTACGAGAAGGCCGGCATACGCTACTACTTTCCCAAATTGGGCGATACGTTTGTCGGTTTTGCAATCAAATCACACAGCATTAAGGCCGAATATCTGGAATTCTCGGTTGGTGTGAGATTGTAGGGAACTTCGTAAATATGAAATAGTTAAGCCGCACCCGAAAAAAGGTGCGGCTTAACTATTTTTCAGGGCGAGCCGTTAGGATTATTCCTTTATGCAGGCATTATAGATAGCATTGGTAATGGTTTGCAGGAAACTCTTGTCAGGGTCCCAAACATAGCCATTAGTCATCGCAACGATACCCCAACCATCGGCAGGGCTCCAGATCATAATACTGTTCAGACCGTAAGCACCGCCCGTATGGCCGATGGGATAGTTGCCTGCAACGTTATATTTCGGATCGTCGATATAATCGACAAACTCCTTCAAGCACAAGCAGTACTGATCTTCGCCCTCGTTCTGGATCATCCACACGGGGGTCTGCATCAACTTCGAGCTCTCCTCCGAGATCAGACGAACACCGTTATACTCGCCATAGTTCATATGCATCATCATATAGATAGCCAGATCGTGTGCCGAGATCTTCACGCCACCCGTAGGCGAGAAGCGCGGTGCCGAGTAGCCCATAACATAGTTGGGCATATCCTCTGCGATGCTGCGGTATGCACCTGTCGATTCTACAAATTCGCCATCGCGGAAGTTATACAGGCGAGCGAACTTCGATGCGTCCAACGAATCAATGTTATGACCGCCATAAAGACCGAGACGATTGATGACATTCTCCTTGACATATTGGTCAAAGCGCACGCCCGAAACCTTTTCAAGGATCGTTCCTGCGAGGTTAAGACCCATATTTGAGTAGCAGTAGCCCTCACCGGGTTTGTATGCGAAATATGACTCTGCGCAGTCGCCATAAACAGCAGGATTGAGGTGGTCGAGCGTGAAGTAGTCCTCCTTATCGCGAATACTTGCCGTATGCGAGAGGACCATTTTCAGCGTAATCGGAGTATCGGGATGATGAGGGTTGCGGATCGTAAAACCGATCAGATCGCTCACATCATCATCAAGCGAGATAATGCCCTGATCAACAAGTTGCAGCAACGACGTTGCGGTAAATGATTTCGAGATCGAAGCAATTCGCATCATATCGTCATTAGCGAGCGGAGTTTTGCTCTCCAAATCCTTGTAGCCGAACGACTTGTTATAGACAATTTCGCCATCTTTGACTACGGCAGCCGAGATACCGACAGCCTGAAACTCTTCGAGAACGGTCTGGATAGCCTGATCAGTCTGCTCGGTGGGGAATGTCGAACAACTCGACGCAAACAGCAACACGAAGGCTGCTATTGCCATAAAAAACTTGTTGATACGCATATTGGTTGGTTTTTAGGTTAATATTCTACCTCAAAATTAGGAATTTTCCGACGAAATCGGAAATGTTTTAAGAAATAGTGAATAAAAAAATTAGGCCGTCCCCGAAGGAACGACCTAATCTCTATTGAAACGTGGTGGATTATCCCAACTTATTAGTGCCCTCGACGATCTTACCCATCGACCATACGCACTGTACCTCCAAATCCTTGTTGTACATTACGATATCAGCATCCTTGCCCTTCTCGAGCGTACCCTTGCGATCGAGGATACCCATAATGCGTGCGGGAGTCTCCGACGACATACGTACTGCATCCTGCAGAGGGATCTCGGCCTTGAATACCATCGTACGGAGCAGACGGTCCATCGTAGCGATACTACCTGCCAGAGCCGAGCGGTCAGCCAGCTTGCAGACACCATCCTCGATGATCACGCGGGGGTCAAATGCCACCTGCGAATCGCTTGCTGCGCAAGCCAACGCATCGGTGATCAAAGCAGTGTTCTCCACGCCCTTGATCTTATAAACCATACGCAGAATAGGAGCAGGAACGTGAATACCGTCAGCAACCAACTCTACGGTCATATCATCAAACAGATAGATGCTCTCTACCGTACCCTCATACTTGTACTCGCCGCGCTTGTGGAAGCCGGGCATAGCATTGTAGAAGTGGGTTGCGTGCGAGTAGCCTGCGTTATATGCTGCCAGAACGTCGGCATATTCAGCCTTGGTGTGGCCGATCGAAGCCAGAACACCCTTCGAGGTGATGTGGCGACCGAACTCGATAGCACCCGGCAACTCGGGAGCTGCGTCCCAACGCTTGATGCAGTTGGTCTCTTCGAGCAGAGGAATATACTCATCGGGATCGGGGTTCTTGATATTCTCGGGCAACTGACCACCGGCCATTACCATATTGAAGTAGTGGCCTTCGAGGTGCAGACCCATAACGGGGCTATCCTTCTCGGCCATCAGCTTCTCGGTCGTAGCCACAGCCGCACGAATCATCGGCATAGTCGATGACGAAAGTGTGGGATAGAAAGCTGTCGTACCATACTTCATATGAGCAGCTACAGCCGTACGGAAAGCCTCTTCAGTACCCTCCATAAAATCGCTACCGCCGCCACCGTGAGCGTGAATCTCGATACCACCGGGAACGACATACGAGCCCTTTGCATCAAAAATCTCGGCACCAACAACCTCCAAATTCATATCGGTAATCTCGACGATCTTACCGTCGCGAACGAATACCGAGCAATCCTTCTTCCAACCCGACGGGGTCAGAACATTGCCATTGATAATTCTTGTTAACATAGTATATTTCAGTTTTAATATTTTTCCGAGCATAAAGATACGAATTTTCCGTGAATTGGACTGCATATTGCATAAAATTTTTCTTAACTTTGTTAAACAATTGCGCTAAAGACAATTTCAACCATTCGTAAATTAACGAACATAACAACATAAACCTATGAACAAAGACCTCGAATTGAATCCTAACAAGCTCGTTGCATTCCTCGGCAAACCCGCAAAGGAGTTTACAAAAGCCGACATCGTGCGCTATATCGAGCAGAATGGAGTCCGCATGGTGAACTTTATGTATCCCGCAGGCGACGGACGATTGAAAACACTCAATTTCGTAATCAATAACGCTGCATATCTCGATGCAATCCTCACCTGTGGCGAGCGCGTCGATGGCTCGAGCCTCTTCCCATTTATCGAGGCGGGCAGCAGCGACCTCTATGTTCTGCCCCGTTTCAGCACGGCGTTCCTCGATCCATTTGCCGAGATCCCTACCCTTTCGATGCTTTGCTCGTACTTCAATAAGGATGGCGAGCCCCTCGAAAGTTCGCCCGAGAACACTCTCCGCAAGGCTTGCAGAGCTTTCAATGAGGTTACGGGTATGGAGTTTCAGGCTATGGGCGAGTTGGAGTATTATGTCATCGCTCCCGACGAGGGTATGTTCCCCGCTACCGACCAGAAGGGCTACCACGAATCGGCTCCCTACGCTAAATTCAACGAGTTCCGCACAACCTGTATGGCCTACATCGCACAGGCGGGCGGACAGATCAAATATGGCCACTCGGAGGTTGGTAACTTCACAATCAACGGCTTGATTTACGAGCAGAACGAGATCGAGTTCCTGCCCGTTGCTGCCGAAGATGCAGCCGATCAGTTGATGATCGCAAAGTGGATTATCCGCAACCTGGCTTATCAGATGGGTTACGACATTACCTTCGCTCCGAAGATCACCGCAGGCAAGGCAGGCTCGGGTCTGCATATCCATATGCGCATCGTGAAAGATGGTCAGAATCAGATGCTTGACGGAGGTGTATTGTCAGCTACGGCACGTCGCGCCATTGCAGGTATGATGGAGCTCGCTCCGTCGATCACCGCCTTCGGCAACACCAATCCCACCTCGTATTTCCGCCTTGTTCCCCATCAGGAGGCACCGACCAACATTTGTTGGGGCGATCGCAACCGCTCGGTACTCGTGCGCGTTCCCCTCGGCTGGGCAGCGAAGAGCGATATGTGCCGCATTGCCAACCCGTTAGAGCCGTTGAGCAACTACGACACAACGCAGAAGCAGACCGTCGAAATGCGTTCGCCCGACGGTTCGGCAGACCTCTATCAGTTGATCGCAGGTCTGGCTGTTGCGTGCCGCTACGGTTTTGAGTTGGACAACGCTTTGGAGATTGCCGAAAAGACCTACGTCAATGTCAATATTCACCAGAAGGAGAATGCCGACAAGTTGAAGGATCTGGCTCAATTGCCCGATAGTTGCGAGGCCTCGGCCGACTGCTTGGAGCGTCAGCGCGCGATATTCGAGAAGCATCACGTATTCTCGCCTGCAATGATCGATGGCATTATCAAGAAGTTGCGTTCGTATGGCGACAAGACCCTGCGCAGCGAAATCGAAGGCAACCAAGAGGAGATGCTCAAACTCGTCGAGCGTTACTTCCACTGCGGATAAGTAACACAGATACCCCAACAAACAAAAGCACCCGCCTTACGACGGGTGCTTTTGTTGTGTAATATCATCAGTGTTGTTTTATCATCGGGGTACTCTTTATGAGGTGATCATAGACCCTCTCGCCCCAAAATTGATATCCTTTACCCCACTCTTTGGTGCCCGAAAGGCAGCTATCGATAAATCCATTCTTTTCGACCAGCACGGTGTGATAGATCGCGCCCGTAGGATTTTTCACAAGGGTAATAGTTATCTGACCATCATTGGCATAGAAGTTAAGATAGGTATCATCTTCCACCTTCGTAAATTTATATCTCTCGGCCAAATCTCGCTGCATTTTCTGGCTACGCCACCAAGTACCGCCCGTAGGGCTCACCAAAGGTTTGCCATTGTAGATAACAGTACTATCCTGATATGAGGTAACATTCAGATAGTGTCGCTTATCTTTGAGCCAAGCAGTGAGCTTCTCCTTATAATCCTCCTCTTCATAGCCATAGGTACTATCCAAAAATGCGATACGCTCGATAAGAGGATTCACCTTATCCACCACACGCAGGTATTCAAATATAAAATATCCTCCGCCAGAATGAGAACTCAATGTAATCGAAGGATTGTATGGTTTGTAGAGATCTGCCATATCTTGTATTATGGCAGGAAGGACCTTTGCAGAAATACCGTTATCGCGGTGCAAGCGTCGCCACGTGCCCCACGAGCGCATAGAGGCTTGCAGATAGACCGTTACGTAGTTATATTGGTCTTTATTCTCTCTTAACCAACGAGTTTGAGCCGCTATGTGTTGTACGCTGTAACGGAAATCCTCATCCTCGCTCGCACGCGCTTTGCCCGCCGTGTATTCAATATCATTACCATTGGGCAGAGCATAAAGAATCATCTTTGTCTTCTTCTTTGCATCCATCTCCAACGGAGCATTTACTACGATAAGCACATCTTTGTACTTATCGAAGATGGTATAGACACGCTCCTGATTTTCTGAAGATTTGATAGGGTTCTCTGCCGTAGCAGGAGATTCGTCGATCTGGGCCCACATACACGCGGGCACCAAAAGCCCCAAAAGAGATAAAAGCAGCTTCTTCATAATGTGTTGAGTCTATGGTTTTATTGTATTACAAATATACGAAAACATCCGCAGATTAACAATAGTTTAATCCACAGATGTTTCCTAATATAAAAACCGACCCGACACAATAAAGTGCGGCTCCAATCTATCTCTTCCGTTCGCTACTCCTCCACCTGCGCGATCTCGATACCGACGCGGCGAAGTAGAGCCAGACCCTCGTCGGAGCGATAGGCATCGGCATAGACTACGCGACGAATGCCCGCCTGAATGATCAGTTTCGAGCACTCGATACAGGGAGCAGCGGTGATGTAGAGCGTCGCGCCGTCGCAATTATTGGCACTCTTTGCAACCTTCGTAATGGCATTCGCCTCAGCGTGCAGAACGTAGGGTTTTGTCAAACCGGACTCATCTTCGCAAATATTCTCGAAGCCCGACGGCGTACCGTTATAACCGTCAGAGATGATCATCTTATCTTTAACAATCAGCGCACCCACCTTGCGGCGCACGCAGTATGAATTCTCGGCCCAGATACGCGCCATACGCATATAACGCGAGTCGAGCTGTCGCTGTTTCTCTTCCTGATATCCCATAGTGTTAAAAGAGTTTCTTCTTTGAAGTGGTTACAACAAAATTTTTCAGATAGAAGGGCTCGAAATAGGCAATATCCTCCGTGCGACCTGCATCCAAAGCCTCCTGCGCCAAGCGTGCCAGACCACGAGCCGAGGGTGCTATGTCGATCAATTTAACCCTCTCCGAGAGCGTACCTGCGCACTTTGCTGCGCCATTGCCAAAGATCACAAACTCCTCCGCCGAAGCAATCTCCTCCGCAAAGCTCTGCTCGTCAATTACCTTTGCCTCAACCTCGCTCAACGCCTCACCGTGGCCATTGAAGAGCTGGGTATAGACCTCCATACGACGCGCATCAACCATCGGGCAGAGTGTCGCGCGCTCAAAATCCTCGACATCGACAATGCCGGCCTCGGCATCCTCGCGTGCCACCTCAACCAGCGCATCGAGCGAGCCGATGGCTATCAGCGGCTTACGCAGACCATAGCACAATCCCTTCGCAAACGACACTCCGATGCGCAGACCCGTATAAGATCCCGGGCCCTTGCCTACCGCAATTGCATCGATCTCGTCGGCATCGATATCGCGTTCGCGCAACAGTTCATCGACATAGACTGCCACATTACGCGCGTGATCGCGACCACAACTCTCGCGCAATGCTGTCAGTACTCCATTTTCAGCCAAACCTACCGAGCAGACATCGGTACCCGTTTCGATACAAAGAATTAAACTCATAATCTTCTCTATCGTTTCATCGCTCGATCCATCTCTCGGCGAGCATCTTTATCCTTAATATACTCTCGCTTGTCGTAGTTCTTACGACCTCGCGCCAAACCGATCACAACCTTCGCATAGCCATTGTCGCTGATAAACATACGCATACCGACAACGGTCAGACCCTTGTCCTGCAATGCTCGTTCGAGCTTATTCAACTCGCGACGGTTGAGCAGCAATTTACGGTCGCGCTTGGGGATATGGTTATTGTACGTACCCCATTTGTATTCGTTGATATTGACACCACGAATATACAACTCGCCACGATCGAAATAGCAATAGCAATCGGTCAGCGAGGCCTTGCCCAGACGAATGGACTTGATCTCGGTGCCGACCAACACAATGCCCGCAGAGAATTGCTCGATGATCTCGTAGTCAAACGTAGCGCGTTTGTTACGAATATTTATGTTTTTATAATCGCTCATAACTCTTTCCAAGCGACAAAGATACTACTTTTTTACGAAATTCGCACTCTTCGCCCCACTATCAGTGTCGCGGTTCGGCTCTTAGCCTCTCAACACCACACGCAAATGCCACATTTCGGCACGATAGTTGCCCCTAAGGTTAGCGTTCGAGGGTGGGTAAAGGTAACTAATTCTTTTATCTTTGATATGTTTTACATACACTCTTTTTGTTATATTTTCTGTTTGCACAATCCGGTAGCTGTAGCGATACACCTACGCCCCCACCCTCGGACATCTTGACAACTCGCGCCGACGGGCGCACCATATATATATAATATATACGAAGCGAGCCGCCCCGTTAAAGGGCGGCTCGCCAAGCTATTGTAAGCTATTCTCGCGTGGGATTAAACCAGACCCGAGAAGCCCATAAATGCCATTGCCAAAATACCTGCGGTAATCAGCGCGATAGGAGTACCTCGGAATGCAGCGGGAACCTCTTCGATATCCAAGCGCTCGCGGATACCTGCAAACAGCACCAACGCCAGACCGAAGCCCAGTGCAATCGACACCGAATAAACTACCGACTGCAAGAGGTTATACTGCTCCTGTACCAACAGAATAGCAACACCCAACACAGCACAGTTAGTCGTAATCAGCGGCAAGAAGATACCCAGAGCCTGATAGAGCGCAGGGCTCACCTTCTTCAACACGATCTCAACCATCTGCACCAACGCAGCGATAACCAAAATGAAGACAATGGTCTGCATATACTCGATGTTGAGCGGTGCGAGAACGTACTTTTGCAGCGACCAAGCCACAACAGCCGTAATTGCCATTACGAAGGTAACGGCAGCGCCCATACCCAACGATGTCTCAACCTTGCTCGAAACGCCGAGGAAGGGGCAGATACCGAGGAACTGCGACAGTACGATATTATTTACGAATATCGCACCGATGATAATTGCGAAATATGATACTTCCATTGTTACTTCTTTTTAGCGGTTAATTTATTGAAAAGAACCATCAGGTAACCCAGCACGAGGAAACCACCGGGAGCCAGTACGAATACCAACATACCGTCGCCCGAAATAAGCGACTGGCCGAAGATCGCACCGCTACCAAGCAGCTCACGCACTGCACCGATCAGTGTCAGCGACAGCGTGAAACCAAGACCGATACCCAGACCATCGAGAGCCGAATCCAAAGCGCCATTCTTCGATGCGAAGGCCTCGGCACGACCCAAAATGATACAGTTCACAACGATCAGCGGGATAAAGATACCCAGCGACTGGTACAGCGAAGGCAGATATGCCTGCATCAGCAGCTGAATAACCGTTACGAACGAAGCGATCACAACGATAAATGCAGGGATACGAACCTTATCGGGAATGATATTCTTAATGAGCGAAATCACGATATTGGACATAATCAGCACAGCCATTGTTGCCGCACCCATACCCATACCGTTAATAGCCGATGTGGTTGTTGCCAGCGTGGGACACATACCCAAAATCAGCACGAACGTCGGGTTCTCTTTCAAGATACCCTTCGTAATAAGTTGCAATTTATTCATTGTCCTCTCCTTTCTGAGTCTCCTCATTTACGGTTTCAGCGGCCTCCTCTGTGGCGGGCTGCTCGTCCTCGCTACACTCGGTCGAGTTTGAGGTAGCTCCCGTAGCCACGTTTGCACCACCCTTGATCTGCTGAACAGCATTATAAGCACGAACAACAGCATCAACGTATGCACGCGACGAGATGGTCGCAGCGGTCAGTGCCTGAACATCACCGCCATCCTTGGCTACAGCCAACGGCTGCTTCATATTGGCGGGATTCTTATCCTTGAAGCTGGTGAGCAACGAGTTGCCCTCATCGCCCATCTTGCTACCCAGACCCGGGGTCTCGCTATGCTCCAAAACATTGATGTTATATACCTCGCCCGAAGCACGGAAACCTACCATCAGACGGAACACACCGCTAAAGCCCTTCGTGGTCATCGTCTCTACAGCGTAACCGACAACCTGATCACCTGCCTTTGCCGTATGAACGACTACGGGCAGTTCATCAACGGTCATTGCCTTCTCTTCGCTTGCATCGAACTCGGGCAGAACGTTCTTCAACGCCTTCTGAATATTCTCGGCCTTCGCTTTCTCGATAGGCTCGAAGGTGATCTTATTTACCAAACCAACGCAAAGCGAGGCAACGAGTGTAATGCCCGTAAGCACTACAACCATATTTTTCAATGAACTTTTCATCTCTTCTGCCTCCTACTTTTTAGCGCCAAAGCGGCGGGGTTTGATATACTTATTCAAAAGGCAAGCCACTGCATTCATAATCAGGATTGCGAACGACATACCTTCGGGATATGCACCCCAAGTACGGATCAGCATCGTAATAATACCGATACCTGCACCATAGATCAACATACCCTTCGTGGTCATAGGCGATGTTGCGTAGTCGGTTGCCATATAGACAGCACCCAAGATTGCACCACCGGTCAGCAGGTGGAACAAGGGCGACATATAAGCCTCGGGGTTGATGAGGAACAAGATGCCGCTAAACAGAGCCATCGAGCCCAACACTGCAACGGGGATATGCCAAGTGATAACCTTGCGAATCAACAGATAAGCAAAGCCAACGAGCAACAACAGAGCTGCAACCTCACCAAACGAACCTGCCTTGAAGCCGAGCAACAGATCGCCATAGTTGATCTGCGCCATCAGTTCGCTTGCGGGCGTACCACCCTTCAAGCCCTCTTTAACAAATGCCAACGGTGTAGCGCCCGAGCAAACGTCAGCCAACTTCTCGGTCGAGAATGCGGTCGAGGTCATCTGAACGGGGAACGAGATCAGCAGGAACACACGACCAACCAATGCAGGGTTGAAGGGGTTCTTACCGATACCGCCGAAGGTCATCTTACCAATACCAATAGCTACCAACGCGCCAATCACTACGATCCATACGGGAATCGATGCGGGGAGGTTAAATGCCAACAGCACACCCGTAACCACAGCCGACAAGTTGCCGATGGTCGAGGGGCCTTTGATCAGATATTTCTGGATCAGGTACTCGAACAGCACGCAGCAGAGCACCGACACGGCCGTTACGAGCAGCGTCGTCCAGCCATAAACGATCACCGATACCACCAACGCGGGAGCCAACGCAATCAACACATCACGCATAATGCGCTTGGTCGATTCGTT
This sequence comes from Rikenellaceae bacterium, assembly GCA_017425655.1. Lineage (GTDB taxonomy): Bacteria > Bacteroidota > Bacteroidia > Bacteroidales > Rikenellaceae > Alistipes. Next base: position 14,918 of record JAFPAT010000011.1, read on the forward strand.
GCCGTGAACGTGGGGCGACGGTGCAACGATTAATTTCTTATCCATAGTTTTTAATTCGGTTTCTAATGAAGTTGTGTTAAACTATTTCTTTTGTGCTGCTGCAGCACGAGCACGCATAATACCCATAACCTTCGCCTTGCCCAGACGGATGTAATCCAACAAAGGCAGATTTGCGGGGCAGGTAAACATACAGCAACCGCACTCGATACAGTCGGCAATACGCTCCTCTTCGAGCTGCTCCCACATCTGACGACGCGACATCTTGCTGATCAGATAGGGCTCCAAGCCCATCGGGCAGGCCGAAACGCACTTTGCGCACTTGATACACTGCGATGCGGGCTGACGTTCAGCCTCCTCGCCACTCATAACAAGCACACCCGAAGTACCCTTCGTTACAGGCGCATCGAGATTTACCATTGCGCGACCCATCATCGGGCCACCATTGATAACCTTGCCTGCATCCTCGGGCAGACCACCCGCAGCCTCCAACAACGTCGAAATGGGAGTACCCACGCGCGAGAGCAGGTTCTTGGGCGACTTAACGCTCTTACCCGTAACCGTTACAACGCGCTCGATCAGAGGCTTATTCTTCTGAACGGCCTCATATACAGCCACAGCCGTCGATGCGTTCTGAACAACTGCACCAACATCGATAGGCAGCGCACCCGACGGAACTTCACGACCCGTAATGGCAGCGATCAACTGCTTCTCACCACCCTGCGGATACTGAACCTTCAAAGGTACGATCTCGATCGACGAGAACGATGCAGCCAACTTCTGCAAGTGTGCAATTGCATCGGGCTTATTATTCTCGATACCTACGTACGACTTCTCAACACCGAGAGCCTTTGCCAGAATCGTTACACCAACCAACAACTCCTCGCCACGCTCCAACATCACGCGGTGGTCCGAGGTCAGATAAGGCTCGCACTCTACACCGTTGATGATCAGGAACTCGGCCTTCTTACCCGGAGGAACGCTCAACTTAACGTGTGCGGGGAAGGTTGCACCACCCATACCCACGATACCTGCAGCCTGGATCTTTGCAATAATCTCCTTGGGCTCCAACTTACACTCGCGTACAACATCTTTCGAAAGGTCAATACCCTCGGCCCACTCGTCGCCTTCGCGCTTGATGGTGATAGCAGGCTGACGCAGACCTGCGCCATTCACAGCCATATCCACAGCCGTAACCGTACCCGAAATGGGCGAGTGGATGTTGCTCGACACGAAACCGCCTGCCTCTGCGATCAACTGACCGGTCAGCACCTTATCGCCTTTGGCAACCTTTGCCACTGCGGGTGCGCCGATATGCTGCGACAGGAGTACCGTTACGGTATCGGGCAACGCCAAGACCTCAATGGCCTGCTCGCGGCTCAATTTATTCTCTGACGGATGAACACCGCCAATAGGAAAACTCTTCATATCTTACAGCTTTTCTTCGTTATTCTTTGGTTTCGGTCGCAGCCTTCGGAGCCTCCTCCTTCTTAACCTCAACCTTCACAGCATCAGCCTTCGGAGCTACCACTTTGGGCTCTGCGGGTTTAGCAGGTGCAGGTGGGAAATTAACCGCTACGATAGCACCCGTAGGACACTCCGCAACGCACTTACGACACAATTTACACTTTGCAGGATCGATGTAGGCCAGATTGTTCTCAACCTTGATAGCCTCGAACGGACAAGCCTTAACGCACTTCGAGCAACCGATGCAACCTGCCTTACAAGCCTTCATTACAACGGCACCCTTATCGCGGCTTACGCACGAAACATAGACACCACGATTCTTCGGCCACTTCTTACGCAACTCGATTACGCCCTTCGGACAAGCCTTAACGCACGCACCGCAAGCAGTACACTTATCGGCATCAACCTCAACAAGGCCCGTTTCGGGGTTCTTCTTGATTGCGCCGAACGTACAAGCTGCAACGCAGTCGCCCAGACCCAGACAGCCCCAAGCACAAGCCGTTTCACCCACGTAGAGCGAAGCAACAACTGCACACGACTGCGCGCCATCGAAGCGGTTGGTACGAGGACGTTTCTCGCACGTGCCACCGCAACGAACCACAGCAACCTGCGGCTCCTTCTCGGGGGCAACCTTACCCAAGTAGGTAGCGATTTTCTTCATCGTCTCTGCGCCTGCTGCCGAGCAGTACAGGGCCGAGATGTCATCGTTTTGCACGAGTGCAGTGGCAAGACCGCGACAACCGGCGAAGCCGCAACCACCGCAGTTTGCACCCGGCAGCATCTTCTCCACCTCGTCGATACGCGGATCCTCCTCAACCTTGAACTTCTGTGCTACAAAGTACAGAATCACGGCTGCGAGAACGCCCAACGCACTCAGCGTTACTACGGTCCAAATGAGGACCATTACCCATTCTTCCATTACTGTTTTTTGATTTTAAATATGATATTAGTTTCGATTTTATCTCTCAAAAGGCGCACGCACAAATAGTAAACGGCTACAACGCCCAAAGCTATTGCAGCCGCCACTCCTTCATTCAGTCCTACGGCCGAACATACTACAAGTGCCACCAACATCGCCACCAACGGCATACAGTAGGCCAATATGACCGCCTTCAAACCCGCCGCGCGTTCGACCGATACGACACAACGCTCACCCACGCGATACTCCGACGCTTGACGTGTATGCACCTCGATAACCTTCTCTGTCGATTCACTCATACCGCATGCCGAACGTGCCGCACACGACGCGCACGCACTCTCGGCCACAATCTGAACGCGAACCAAATCGCCCTCGATAGCCTCAACTACGCCTACGTGCTCTATGGGTTTCTGCTTTGCCATTTTATCGGTTAAGGTTGTTCGTTGATGTCGATTATTGATTATCCTTTCTCAATTATTCGATCTATCCCTATCTATCAGCCACTTCTAAATTAGTCGCCATATTTGTTGGTCAGAGGCAACACGCGGTCGCATCCAAGCGTGCAACTCGACAGACGCAACATCGGGCAGAATTGGAAACGCTTCTTCTCGTTGCGCATCACCATCTTGTGTATCTTATGCACCACATCAGCATCGAAGCCTGCATTGATGATCTCCTCACGGTGCTGACCGCGCTCGATCATTCGGTACAGAATCGCATCGACAACTTCGTAGGGAGGCAACAGATCCGAGTCCTTCTGTCCTGCATACAACTCCGACGACGGCTCTTTATTCAGAATATTTTCGGGAATAATCTCCTTATCGCGGTTGATATAGCGAGCCAGATCGTAGATCTCGCTCTTATAAACATCGCCCGTAATACTGATCGCACCCGCTGTATCACCATAGAGCGTACACCAGCCCAGCGCATTCTCGCTCTTATTCGATGAGTTCAACATCAGGTAGTTCTGCTTATTCTGCAATGCCATCAGCATAATAGTTCGGATACGGGCCTGAATATTCTCCTCCGTAGCATCGAAAGGTGTACCGCCGACAACGGGCATCAACGACTCAACAATGCTCTTATATGCTTCGGTAATGGGCACCACGTTATACTCAACACCGAGATTATTTGCCAACTTCACCGCATCCTCAACCGAGTGATCCGACGAGAACTGCGACGGCATCATCATCGCGCGTACATTCTCCACGCCCAACGCATCGACAGCGATCGACAACACAACCGACGAGTCAATACCGCCCGAAAGACCTACGCAGGCCTTTTTGTAGCCATTCTTATCGAAGTAGTCCTTCAAACCGCACTTGATAGCGTCGTAAAGATTACGGGTGCGATTCTGGTAGTACGAGAAGGGGGTTGAGATAGGCTCATTATGCGCATTGAGATCGCAGATCTTGAAATCCTCGTTAAATGTATCGAGCAACATCACCAACTCTCCCGAACGATCATATACCGACGAAGTGCCGTCATAAACCATATCGGTCGAACCGCCAACGTGATTCACAAAGACCAGATTCTTACCCTCAACGTATGCAATGTGATGGAACTTCTCGTAACGAGCCTCCAAAACGCGCTTGCGGAAACGGCGGGCGTTGATATTGATGATTGTCGAAACCGAACGGTCGCAGTCGCGCACACGCACGAGATCGTTACCCACAACCACAGCCACCTGCTCACCTGCAACGGTAATAATCTCGTAACCGGTCGAAGGGGTAATGAAGCCCATCTCATCACGATAATCGACATATCGCTTACCGATTCGGCGCGTAATCTCACCTCGCTCGATGATCACAGCGGCACTGATTGTACCCTGCTCGCCTGCGACGGGTGCGCCCACGATTGCAGTCAGCGAGTCGCAATGCTCGGCTATACGCTCCAACTCCTCTTCGCACAATTCCAAGAAGGTTGCCTTATTCAACAGGTCGTATGCGGGCGTGCCACTCAAAGCCTGCTCGGCAAAAACAATCAGATCGGCACTCTTCTGTTTAGCTCTCTCGATAGCCTCGATAACTTTCGAAGCGTTGCCCTCAACATCACCTACGGTGTAATTAAGTTGGGCAAGTGCAATTTTCATATTCCGAAATAGTTATGATTCAACCCTGCAAAGATAGTTTTTTTATCCCAAATAACCGAGTATATCTATATTAAAAAAGGGCTCAATGCAGATAAAAAAGCAACCTTTGCACTTTCCCACGGCAAAATCGTATGTTTTTCGGTTTTTATTGTTATATTTGCCTATTACAAATTTGAAAAAAAGAGAAACGTTATGTTACAGTTTATGGCTATCGGCACGACCGAAATTGTCCTTATCGTATTGGCTGTTGTATTGCTTTTTGGCGGCAAGAAGATTCCCGAACTGATGAAGGGTATCGGTCAGGGCGTTCGTTCGTTCAAAGATGGAATGAAAGACGTTGAGAAGGAGATCAACTCGACCGACGAGAAGAAGGGCGACGAGAAGAAATAAGTACTTTATACATAGCTACTTAATCGCCACAGCGAAGCCCGATGAGCGAAGAGAAACTGCACACCGACGCAGTTGGGAGCAATGTGCCCGCCAACGCCGATGACGCACAATCGGAGATGAGTTTTTGGGATCATCTCGACGAGTTGCGTCGTGTGTTGATGCGCATTATTTTGGCAACGGTAGTGATCGGCGTTGCCGTTTTTATGTTCAAAGATGAGGTCTTCGCCGCTGTACTCGCCCCCTCGAAGGGCGACTTCATCACCTATCGCTGGATTAACCACCTTTTAGTGCTACTCGGATGGGATTCGATGCTCATTCCCGACACCGACATCACGCTGATCAATACACAGCTGGCAGCGCAATTCATGACCCATATTACCGTCTCAATGACCCTCGGCCTGTTGGCTGCCGCCCCCTACGTAGTCTATGAATTATTCGGTTTCGTCAAGCCTGCACTTTACGAAGATGAACGCCGCTACTCGAACCGAATTATGGCCGCAGTAGTGATTCTGTTCTTCGTCGGAGTGGCGATGAACTACTTTGTTATTTTCCCTGTATCTGTTAGATTTTTAGGCACTTACCAAGTCAATGAGGGTGTTATAAATACTATCGCCCTCTCCTCCTACATCTCAACTTTCACGACCCTTTCACTGATGATGGGGCTTGTGTTCGAAATTCCCGTTTTGGCATATTTTCTCGCTCGTGCAGGGATGATTTCGGGTGATATTTTGGCACGTTATCGCCGCCACGCATTCGTAGTCATTATGGTAGTTTCAGCCCTCATTACACCACCCGACGCATTCACTCTGGCACTGATGACAATTCCCCTTTATGGTCTTTACGAAGTGAGCATATTGATCGCTCGCCGATTCGCAAAACAAGAGGAATAGACTCCATCTATCAAATCCGCGCACCATACGGTTTAACTCCCAGTAACTGTTTAATAAACGGTCGCACACGATCGCGATCGAATACTCGTATCTTGTGCCGACGCAAAACCGACCTTACCATACGTTCGGCGCACCACCCCATCAGTTCGGCATAGCGCGACACGAAAAGCGACATTAACTCCTGATCAAAGCCAAACAGAATCAGATCCTTAACGCATCGCCACCGCAAAACGCATCCAAACCTGCCGCGATTGATATCGACAACACTGAAACGATAGCTACCATCATTCGCCTGCCGATAAAAGATATTTCCTTCGTGATAGTCATGATGCACAAAACCGACACGATGCATCCGCGCAGTAAATTCCGCAAGATCAGCCACAAGCCGTCGTTGCTCCTCACGCGGGAGAGTGCGCCACCCGTTCAGCTCCATACTTTCATTGTAAAGCGTAACACTATACCCAATATCATAGCAACCGAATTGGTCGTAGGTATCGACATAGGCCAACGGCAGTGGCGTTTCAATTCCTTTCTGCAAAAGTCTTCGTCCGATCAACATCGTTCGCGCAGCCTTACTCCGCCGCAACGTCGCATATATAAGCCGATTAAGCATATTGGGTCGTACAAATTGTTTCACAACCACTACAGCTCTCTCAACCACAAACTGACGAACACAATTGCGACGCTCACATAGCACTCGGCCGCCCTCAACACCCGTCGGCAACTGCTCCACAAATGGGCGTAGAAACCCATATCCACACGTTACTTCAATCTCGATTTTGCGTTTCATAATAACCTGAAAGTCATCAACAAACACAAAATTCGCGCCATAACAGTCTCATTCGGCGCACAAAATCACGACCGCTGGACTCACCGCTACGACTTGCAAGCCGAGGAGCAACAAAAAAAGCGTATCTCCCTTTCGGGAAATACGCTTTTGGATTGAGTTTGTAAGGACTTTCGCTTACTCCTGCTCGGCAACAACCGAGAACGAGATAGTAGCCTTAACCTCGCGGTGCAACTTTGCGGTAGCGGTGTACTCGCCCAGCTCCTTAACAGCCTCAACTGCGATGAGCTTACGATCAACCTCAACACCCTTTGCAGCCAGAGCCTCAGCCAAGTCAGCAGCGGTTACGCTACCGAAGATCTTGTTCTCCTCAGCCTTAGCGGTGATAACGAGGGGCAGGTTAGCGATCTTCTCTGCCAAAGCCTGTGCATCAGCGAGAATCTTCGCGTCCTTGTGAGCGCGCTGCTTCAAGTTCTCTGCGAGAACCTTCTTTGCCGAAGCGGTAGCAGCCTTTGCAAAACCCTGGGGAATCAGGTAGTTATTTGCATAACCGGGCTTTACATCTACGATGTCGTTAGCGTAACCCAGTTTCTCAACGTCTTTAATCAGAATTACTTCCATTGTACTCTCCTCCCATTAATTATTTCATACAATCGGTTACGAAGGGCAGGATAGCCAAGTGGCGAGCGCGCTTAACAGCCTGTGCCACCTTCTTCTGGAACTTCTGCGAAGTACCGGTAAGGCGACGGGGCAGCAACTTACCCTGCTCATTGAGGAACTTCTTGAGGAACTCACCGTCCTTGTAATCTACGTACTTGATACCGAGCTTCTTGAAGCGGCAGTACTTCTTCTTCTTAACATCAACCGATACGGGGTTGAGATAACGGATTTCGCCGTTCTGGTTCTTATTCTCCTGTGCCATAGTTTACTCCTCCTGCGATTTGTTAGCGAGTTTAGCGCGACGCTTCTCCGAGTACTCAACAGCGTACTTGTCCTGCTTGAAGGTAAGGAAACGGATAACGCGCTCGTCGCGACGATACTGAGTTTCGAGAGTGTTGATCAGCGAGCCCTCGCCCGTGAACTCGATAAAGAAATAGAAGCCGGTGGTCTTCTTCTGAATAGGATAAGCGAGCTTCTTCAGGCCCCACTCCTCTACATTCACGATCTGACCGCCGTTCTCGGTGATAACACCTTGGAATTTGTCCAGCACCTCTTTCACCTGTACGTCCGAAAGAACCGGTGTGGCAATGAAAACGGTTTCGTAATTGTTCATAACTGTTTGTTAATTAGATTATTTGCAAAAAGCGGTTGCAAAGGTACGCATTTTATTTCGAAAAACAAAACCTGCGCACTCTTTTTTTCTTCTTATTGAGCGATTTAGCTCTGATTTGGGCGGCGTAACCCACAAAAAACCGCATCGTGATCCTCAACGGACGGCGATGCGGATTGAAAATGCTTATACCTGATTAGCGTTCTCGGTAGTCAATGATCATCACCTAAATAAATGCTTATGAATAGCAGATCACCGACTTTTGCAAATTTATAAAATAAAAATTATATTTCCAACGCTTTCGGGCTAAAATTTAATGAATATATACTACAATCTTATTCCCTGCGCCTGCAATGCGATCGTATTGCCGTCGGGGGTTACAAGTGCCGCACCCGTATCGGCTGCCGTGATATGACCAATCACATCGATTCCGCCCAAGCGCATAATCTGCTCCTGCAACGCCAGCGGAACGGTGAACAGCAGCTCGTAATCGTCGCCACCATTCAGCGCCGCAACAACCGGATCGGCATTCAATTCCTCGGCCATCTTGTTGGTCTGCTGCGAGATAGGGATACGCTCCAAATAGATACGCACGCCACAACCCGATGCCTTACAGATCTGCATAACGTCCGATGCCAAGCCGTCCGAAAGGTCGATCATCGACGTAGGGACAATCTGCGCCTCGGCCAGCGAGTCGATAATATCGACACGTGCCTCGGGCTTCAACTGACGCTGCAACAGATACTCATAACCCTCGAATTGTGGTTGAGGATTGGGCGAACCTGCCAGAGCGCGCTTCTCACGTTCAAGCAGATGCAGGCCCATGTATGCCGCGCCCAGGTTGCCCGTAATACACACCAAATCGTTGAGTTGAGCACCACGGCGATATACCACCTTCGAGGCCTCGGCCGTACCCATTGCCGTAACGCTAATGGCAAAGCCCGTAAGCGAGGTGGTCGTATCACCACCAACCATATCAACATTATAGTCCGTACAAGCGCGATTGACACCCTCATAGAACTCATCCAGAGCCTCGACCGACATCTTGCTCGACACGGCGATCGATACAGTAATCTGTTCGGGGCGTGCATTCATCGCAAGGATATCACTCACTCCGACAACGACAGCCTTATATCCGAGATGTTTCAGCGGGAAGTAGGTCAAATCGAAGTTGATACCCTCCAAAAGCAGGTCGGTCGAGATCAGTTGCACACGACCGCCCCCGATATCGATAACGGCTGCGTCGTCGCCCACGCCACAAAGGGTCGATGAACGGCGATTCTCAAAGTTTGACGTGAGGTGATCGATCAATCCGAACTCGCCGAGCGTTGCGATTTCGGTCAGTTTTTTGTTGCTCATAGCGATATTATGTCTGATTTTCGGCTCAAACACTTGCCAAAATCGGCAAATATTTGGTCATTTTATTAAAAATTTTTACAAATATAGCAAAATATCGTTGTTTTGCAAAAAATAAGAAGTAAATTTGCATCACGAAAAAACTAAAAACTCTATAAAGATATGTTGAATATCGTATTGTTCGGTGCCCCGGGATGCGGCAAAGGAACTCAAGCAGCTAAATTGGTCGAGAAATATAACCTCAACCACATCTCGACGGGTGCGGTTATCCGTAGCGAAATCAACGCACAGACCGAGCTCGGCAAGAGTATGGAGGCTTACATCTCGCGTGGCGAGTTGGCTCCCGATCAGCTCGTTATCGATATCGTTACAGATTATATCGATCGCCACCGCGACGCTAACGGCAACATCTTCGACGGTTTCCCCCGCACAACCCCGCAGGCCGAGGCCTTCGATAAGATTCTCACCGCACGCGATTTGAAGGTCGATGTGATGATCTATATGGATGTTCCGACCGAGGAACTTGTACAGCGTATCTTGTTGCGCGGTCAGAGTAGCGGTCGCGCCGATGATGCCAACGAGGAGGTTATCCGCAACCGAATCCAGATCTACAACGAGCAGACCGCAGTTGTGGCAGACTACTACTCGGCACAGGGCAAATATGAGGCTGTCAATGGCGTTGGCTCGCTCGACGAGGTATTTGACCGTATCTGCAATGTTATCGAAAAGTATCTCTAATCTCGATTAGAGGACCTATATATTTGTATTAGCACTCGGCCCGTCGCTCCCTTTCGGAGTGGCGGGTTTTTCTTTTGGGAGTAGATAAGACACTGACACTTTCACAAACAACGCACACGGAGCGCTCTCTTTGGGCATAATTTATGCAACAGAAGGTCGCAGAATGGTACAACGACGTTCCACTCTCGAATAATCTGTCAGCAATGAAACTCTCTACAATGCTATTCACCTCGCTCTCAATCTCAATTGCAGCATTGAGCATCAGCTACGGCTATGCGCGTCGAGATTTAGGCGCACCCGATCGACCTCTGTGGGCCACGACAATTGAAGACCTGAAACAGATCTGCGGGCTCAAACTCGCAACCGCAGCCCAATATGAGCGCGAAGCCGCATCGGCACAAAATGCGGGGAGCAAGGTTCAGACTCAACTTTACAATGCACTGGCACACTCGGAGCATATCCACGTTCGGAACTATATGCGTGCCCTCAACAAACTCGGCAGTCGCTATATACGGCGCGCCCTGGCTCCCGAGATGGGGGTTGCAGCGACATCGGGATTTCCGCGCAGCATAGCTCTCGAACGTTATCTGGTCGATAGTCGCCACGAACAGTCGATTCTGAATGCGTTAGACGACAATTCAAACTATGCGGCACGCATCGTGGCTTGGACTTCGGGAAGCGATGTGAAGCACATTCTACTGCTCGAACAGTGCGCAATGGCTTGCGAAGGTAGATGCGCTCCCCCTTCGGGCTATGTCGTTTGTCCTACATGCGGCAATACGAGCGACTGCGAGCACGCGGATTGTTACTGCCCGTTCTGCATGACTCCGAGTGGTAGTTTTGTCCACTTTTTGGTCAGCATATCGGAAGAATAGTAAAAAGGTTAAGAATTTTAGGACATTTTCAAAGGTCGTTTGGAGCACGGTTACGCCTTCTGTGGAGCGAATGCTTGGCGTTCGGAGAAGATCGAGAGCGTTCGCGAATTGATCAACTCGTTGCGCGACGAATTTGCCCAATTCAAAGCAAAATTCGAGAAGTAACACTCTCTATGTGGCAGGGCTCCTACCCTTGCTACCAAATACACAAAAAAAGAGTCGCAATGTTTTGCGACTCTTTTTTTGTGGCTGTATCTTTCGATTACTTAATGCCCAACTCGGTCTTAACCAAAGGCAGAAGGTCGGTAACCTGTGCCTCGTCAATATAGATCGTGCTACCGGCAGCCAAATCGAAAACAACTGCGTAACCGCCAGCCTTCGACACCTTCTCGATTGCAGCCATTGCCTTCTCCTGAATGGGAGTGAAGAGCTCCTGCTGCTTCTTGTTGAAGTCTTCGCTTGCAACCTGACGATACTGCTCCAAACGAGCACCCATCTCGTTCAACTCCTTCTCGGCTACCTGACGCTCCAAATCCTTCATCGTAGCCTGCTTCTTCTGATAGTCGTTGAACTTGTTGGTCAACTCTACCTGAACCTCCTCAATCTGTGCATTCAACTCGGCAGCGTAAGTCTGCAAGTCGGTCTGCATCTGTGCGGTTTCGGGCATCAACGAGATCAGCTCCTGCGAGTTGATACGCGCCAATTTCTGTGCAAAAAGCGAAGTCGAGCTGAATACCAGCGCAACTACAAGGGTTAGCTTGATAAGTTTTTTCATAATTGTTTATTAAAAGTTTTTTGATTGTTATTTCAACGATTGATTATCTTCTCACGTCGCGTTATTTCACCAATTTGATTACTGCCTCTGTGCGATCCACCGCGGGCGAATAGTAAAGCAATGTTGCATTCGATGCAATATCCAACACCATATCGAAGCCATTCGACTTTGCATAGCCTTCGATAGCCTTAAATACGCGCTCCTGAATAGGCTGAATCAACTCGATGCGCTTCTTCATCATCACGCCATCGTTGCCGAAGATCGACTCCTGATACTTCACCGCCTCGGCCTCCTTATCGAGGATAGCCTGCTCACGCGCCGCGCGTGTCGTTGAAGAGAGGTTCGCCTTCTGCTGTTGATAGTTATTATAGAGCACCTCGATATCCTCAAACTTTGCATCGATCTGCTGCTGATAACTCTTTGCCATCTGATCGAGCTGCGTCATTGCATTATTATAGTCATTGATCGACTTAAAGATCTTCTCACTATCGACCACCATATAGTTCTGTGCCGAGGCAACACCTGCCATTGCCACCAGTCCAAGCACCAATGCAAAAATCTTTTTCATAGTTGTATCAGTTTTTAGTTGGTTCGTTCTCTTTTTTTAACTTTTCGCTATCTATTATTCTATGCGCACAATTCTAATATTAGAACTGCTGACCGATCATAAAGTGGAACTGGCTACCACTACGCTTCGAGCCACCGGCTGCGGGATCGAAACCCCAACCCCAGTCAAGACCCATCATACCGACAACGGGCAGATAGAGGCGCACACCGACACCGGCCGAACGCTTAATCTTGAAGGGCGAGAACTCTTTCCACGAGTTGAAGCCATTACCACCTTCAGCAAATACCAATCCATAGATGGTCGAAGAGGGCTTCATAATGATCGGGTAACGCATCTCTACCGTATATTTATTATATACGCGCGAGTAGCCTGTACCGGTACGGGGATTCAGGGCGCTATCCTCGTAACCACGCAGACGGATCATATCAACACCATAAACGCTATAACCCGACATACCGTCGCCACCCACATCATAAAGTTCGAAGGGCGAGAGTTTATTGGGATTGTAGTTACCCAGATAACCCATCTCGGCACTTGCCATCAACACGAGGTTGTTATTCTTGGTCAGCGGATAGAACCACTGTGCTTTCAAATCCCACTTATGATACTCGATCCAGCGATAACGCTCCTGGTCGGTCATCATCTTATTGCTGTAATCCTTACCATCCCAAAGCGAGTGCGGAGGTGTTACGGCTACCGAAACAGTGAATTCCGAACCACGACGCGGATACAGAGGCTGATCGACCGAATTACGCGACAGCACACCGCGCAGAGCGAATACGTTTGCCTTACCGTTCTTCATAATGAAGTAGCCCCAATCTTTCAGCTTATATCGCTGATATACCAACTCGGTATAGAGCGTAAAGTAGGGATCAGGCCAATTCAGACGGCGGCCCAAACCTGCCGAAATACCCATTGCACGGAAGTACTGCGTAGGAGTATCCCAAACATAGAGAGCGTCGTTCTCCTCCGACCAATGGAAGCTGACCGTAAATGAGTTGGGTTTCTTGCCGCCCAACCAAGGATCGGTAAAGCTCACCGAAGCCGATTTATAGTATGTACCGTTAGTCTGTGCCGTAATATTCAGACGCTGGTTCTGACCCTGCGGATAGGGACGCCAAGCACCCTTCTTAAACAGACGCTTAACCGAGAGGTTGTTCAGCGTAATACCTACCGAACCCACGAAGGTATTTGCACCCCAACCGCCGGCGATATTAAACTGGTCCGAAGCAGTCTCCTCCAAACCCCACGAAACATCGACCAACTCGTTGCTTACGGGCTGAATGTTGGGAGAGATCTTCTCGGCGTTGAAATGGCCCATTGCACCTAACGTACGAATGGTCTGCATCAACAGCGCGCGGTTATACAACTCACCGGGGCGAGTATAAAGTTCGCGGCGGATAACCTCATCATCCAAGCGGTCATTGCCCGAAATATGTACGTCGTTAATCGAGAACTGCTTACCCTCAAAGATTTTCAATTCGAGGTCGATCGAGTCGGCACCGATGATAATCTCGGCGGGATCGATCTGCGACATCAAGTAACCCGAGTTCTGATAGCTCGACTTAACCGAAACCGCTTCAGGGTCCTCCTCGCGACCGATACCCAGACGCTTGTGCAGAGTCTTCTTATCGTATGTATCGCCCGACTTGATACCGAGCATCTGATCCAGCGACTCGGTCGGATAGACGCTATTACCTACCCACGAAATATTGCGGTAGTAATATTTATTACCCTCCGAAACATCGATCTTGATACCGATACGTTTCTCGTTGATAGGATAGATCGAATCCTTCAAAATCGTTGCGTTACGGAAACCGCGCGAATTATAGAAATCGACCACATTGATCTTATCGTTCTCGTACTCCTCATCGTTGAGCTTCGAGCTAACGAAGAAGTTGATACTCTTCTGGTGAGTCTTCTTCATTGCGCGACGCAGACGCTTATCCTCAAACGACTCGTTGCCTTCAAAGACAATCTCGCCAATCTTTACACGGGGATTCTTCTTGATGACGAAGGTTACATTCACTGCATTATTGACCGTCGTGTCGTTTTCGATGCGAACATCGATCTCCGCATTACGGAAACCCTTCTCGGCGTAGTACTCTTTGATCAACTTCTTGTTCTTGTCGAGAATATAATCCGAAAGTTCGCCATTACGCTTCAACTTCAACTTATCGAGAATATCGCTCGCCTGGGCGCGACCAATACCCTCAAAGAGCCAACGGAATACACGCGGACGCTCTTTGAGCATAAGCACCAAATCAACATACTCGCCATCGATCTCGGCACCGATCTTCACATCCGAGAAGTAACGCTGGCTCCACAAACGCGCTTCTGCCTGCTTGATGTAGTTACCGGGAATGTATGCCGAATCGCCCTTAACGATACCCGACGTAGCTGCCAGGATCACAGGATCGAGATATTTAACGCCCTGCACCTTGACATCACGGACAATATACTGCTTCGGACGGCGATAGTCCATCATTTGAGCATCTTCGGGGAACAACGGCTCGACAACCTGTTCGGTGCTATCTGCTTCAATAGGAGCCTGTTGCGGTTCCTGCTGCAGTTCCTGTGCCACAGCACCCCAAATGGTGAACATCATTGCCGCTACAAGCGATGCTATTCTGAATTTTCTCATTGTATCTGTTAGTGTATCTATTTATCAATCAATTATTTCTTAACCAAGCCAAAGCGACGATCGCGGTTAGCATAGCTCTCGATCGCACGCTCAAACTCCTCCTCGGTAAAGTCGGGCCACAGCACTTCGGTAAAGTACAACTCCGTATAGGCCGACTGCCAAAGCAGGAAATTGCTCAAACGACACTCTCCACTTGTACGGATCATCAAATCGGGATCGGGAATTCCTGCCGACAAAAGATTATCCGAAATGGTCTGTGCCGTAATATCCTCCACTCCGTAGCGACCCTCGGCCACCTCCGAAGCGATTCGACGCACCGCAGCAACCATCTCGCTACGTGCGCTGTAATTAAATGCCAAAACGAGCGTAAGACGCTCTCCCGCAGCTGTTTCGCTTTCGATGCGCTCGATATATGCGAGAACCTTCTCCGAGAAACCTGCACGATCGCCCATAACCTGCACACGTACGCCCTGCTTCTGCAATTCGGGCGACTCGTTGATCACACTCTTGCAGAACAGCTCCATAATCGCATTGACCTCTGCCTCGGGACGACCCCAATTCTCGGTCGAGAAGGCATAGACGGTCAAATAGCGAACGCCCAAACGAGCTGCGCCCTTAATGGCATCGCGCAGACGCTGAACGCCCTCAATGTGGCCCTCAACGCGCTCCTTGCCACGCTGCTTCGCCCAACGGCCATTGCCGTCCATAATGATCGCGACGTGTTGCGGTATGTTTCTCTTTTCGCTCATTTATCTATTCTGTTCTGCGCCGAAACGCAGAAAAATTCACATTAAGGTTGCAAAGATATGTAAAATTATTGTCAGATTAGCAATATCGACCTCTCCTTTTTTGTTTTTCTCCTACGGAGAGGGTTAAAATTAACCTATAATCACCCCTCGAACACTACAAACAGTCAAAATTACTGCTCCTCGTAGCGATCATCGCGGTTGTCCATACCCCACATCATCTTCTCTCTTAACGTATCGTAGAACGATATATTTTGCGGGAGGGCCAAAAAAAAGTTATTTTCTGACTTTTTCACCTTGAAGACCGTGCCTTCGCGAACGCGATAAGCCGTATTATCAAGCGTTACGAATGCGTATGGCTGACGCGCCCTGATACGGAACGTTACCTCACAACTATCGGGAATAACAATCGGGCGCATAGTAAGATTATGCGGAGCCAAAGGCGAAATAACAAGACAAGCACACGTCGGAGCCACTACAGGACCACCGACCGAGAGTGAATAGGCGGTCGAGCCCGTAGGAGTCGAAAGCAACACACCGTCGCCGTGATAGGTCGCCACCATCTGACCATCGACATAAGTTTCAACCGAGATCATATTTGCGCCATGTCGCTGAATTGCAAATTCATTGACAGCGAATGGCCACTGTATCGAAGTCGGCATATCGCTCTCGACGCGCACCATCGAACGCTCTTCGATACGCAGGCGATTGTTGCGGATGTCGTCAAAGATGTGCGAAATACCGTCGCGACCTGCACCCGTAAGGAAACCGAGATGGCCGAGATTGATACCGAGAACGGGGATCGGGCGACCCTCCAAGCGACGGATACCATCCAAAAGGGTTCCATCGCCACCGACACTTACCAAAATCGACTCTTTCGACTGATCACCAATGGTTGCGCCATAGAGTTTAGAGGTCGGGATTGAGCATACGCCCATACGCTCCAGCTCGCGAGCGAACTCTTCATTTACGCACCATTCAAGGCCGCTATTCTCCACAGTATCAATCAACTGACGCAGCAATACAGGGCGGTTGACAGAGGTTGTTCGCGAAAAAAGTATGATCTTCATTATTGAACTTGCAAAATAAGTGGTATATTTGTAGATGCAAATATAATAATTTTATGACAAAATTAAGCGTAAATATCAATAAGATTGCAGTAATTCGTAATTCTCGTGGCGGAAATATGCCCGATGTGATCGCTGCGGCGCAAAATATCGAGCGTTTTGGCTCGGAAGGCATCACTGTTCACCCCCGTCCCGACGAACGCCACATCCGATATTCGGATGTGCGCGAGCTGAAAGACGTAGTTACAACCGAACTTAATGTCGAGGGCAATCCCATTCCGAGTTTCGTCGATCTGGTATGCGAAGTACGCCCTGCGCAGGTTACTCTCGTGCCCGATGCCGCCGATGCAATAACCTCGAATGCAGGCTGGAACACCATTGCCAATCGAGAGTTTTTGACCGAGATGTGCGAACGCTTCCACCGCGAAGGTATTCGCGTATCAATCTTCGTCGATCCCGACCCTGAAATGGTCAGCGGAGCAAAGGCTTGCGGAGCCGACCGCGTAGAGCTCTACACCGAGGCTTACGCCGCAGGTTACCACACCGACCGCGAAAAGGCAATCGAGCCCTACATCGCCGCTGCCGAGCGCGCACGCGAGGAGGGTTTGGGCTTGAATGCTGGGCACGATCTAAATTTGGATAATTTGCGCTATTTCCTCACCCGTATTCCCTGGGTTGATGAGGTATCGATCGGCCACGCGCTGATTAGCGATGCGCTCTATTTCGGGTTGGAGAATACGGTTGCCCTCTACCTTCGCGAAACACATTGCAAATAATTACTAATCAATTTAATACAAACACTACACTATGAAAAAACTTTTCGTTCTTATCATGGCTCTCGGTTGCTTCTGCTCGGTAGAGGCACAGACCGATTATCACATCCAGAAGGCAACGCTGTACGATCTGTTGCCTATCTCGAAGAAGGATATCGTATTCCTCGGCAACTCACTGACTGACGGTTGCGAGTGGGACGAGCTGTTCGGTATGAAGAACATCAAGAATCGTGGTATCAACGCCGATAACACTGTTCAGATGCAGAAGCGTATCGACCACATCATCAAGGGTCAGCCCAAGAAGTTGTTCCTTCTGACCGGCGTTAATGACTTGGCAGACAAGCGTTCGCCCGAGGAGACTGCAGCTAACATTGCAAAGATGCTCGATCGTTTCATCAACGAGAGCCCTCGCACCAAGCTGCACGTTCAGACCGTTCTGCCCGTAAATGAGACCTATGGCCGTTTCAAGAGCTACAAGGATCGCGCACTTGACGAGCCTATCAAGAAGTTGAATGCTCTGTTGAAGCAGGTTTGCGAGGAGCGCGGTATCGTCTTCATCGACCTCTATTCGCTGATGGTTGGCGAGGATGGCCGTATGTATCCTGAACTGACCAACGACGGTCTGCACCTGTTGGGTCCCGGCTACCTGATTTGGAAGGATGCTATCGAGGAGTACGTTCGTAAATAATTGAACGTCAATTACGAGTGAATCTGACAGATAAGAAACATCCTCTCGCGGCGCGAGTATTCCGCCGCATACAGCGCATCGTCGATGACAAGGGTTTGCAAGCCTTTGTCATCGG
>JAFPAT010000012.1 GCA_017425655.1 Rikenellaceae bacterium
GCGGTCAGATACTTCATATTTTTAGCCGAAAACAGAGGCTCTTTTTCAGTATTACTCATTCTCTTCTACATTTTGAACGTTAGACTCCTCAGTTTCCTCAGCCTCGGGAGCTACCTCATCAACAACTGCTGCGCCCTTCTTCGCGTTCAGCAGGGGGAGATAGTTCTCGATGCTGTTCTTTAACATTGCGCTTACGCCGTCCGAGGTCTTGGTACCACCGGTGATTGCATCAACCTCGTGGGTGTTACCCTCCGATGCACCGCCCTTCTTCAAGGTTACCGATACGAACTCGTCGCCCTCGAAGAGCTGCTTGCCCTTATACATCGCCTGATGTGCAGGGGTTGCAATCTCTGCACCCAGACCCGGGGTTTCGCCCGAGTGGTCAAGAACGATACCTGCAACGGTGTTCATGTCGCCTTCGAGAGCGATGTAGCCCCAGATGGGACCCCACAGACCGCTACCGGTGATAGGCAGTACCACGCGGCCGTTCTGAGCCTCGAATACGGGATACTGACCCTGCTCGAACGAGCCCTTCAGATCCTGCAACATTACGAATACGTCGCCTTCGATCTTCTCGCCTTCAGCGTTAACAGCGTATGCGTTGATAAATTCATCGTAGTTCTGGTCAGCTGCACCCAACGATGCAAGGATAGCATTCTTCTT
Source organism: Rikenellaceae bacterium (assembly GCA_017425655.1). GTDB lineage: Bacteria > Bacteroidota > Bacteroidia > Bacteroidales > Rikenellaceae > Alistipes. Next base: position 664 of record JAFPAT010000012.1, read on the forward strand.
CTCATTAAGAATATTTGCGTCCTGACGATCTTTGAGCGACAATGCAGCTACGGCCAGAAGAACTGCTACTACAACAACCATTACGGTCGAGTAGATAATAATATATACGTTACTTTCCTTATTCATAGCTACAAAATTATTTAACCATTTTAACACGATTCTTTCTGCGAGTGATGTTGCGCTCAACCACGAAGTAATCTACCAGCGGAGCCAATGCGTTCATAAACAGAATCGAAAGCATCATACCCTCGGGATATGCGGGATTGATCACGCGGATCATAACAGCCAGAGCACCAGTCATAAAGCCTACGATATACTTACCTGCATTAGTCTGTGCCGAGGTAACGGGATCGGTTGCCATAAATACAGCACCGAAAGCGAAACCACCAACCAACAGGTGAGTGTAAGCGGGAACCTCCATATAAGCGTTAGCACCGACAGCGTTGAAGAGCAGGCCCATAGCCAGACCACCAACGAATACCGATACCATAGTGCGCCACGAAGCTACGCCCGATACGAGCAGAACGATTGCACCCAGAGCGATAGCGATAACCGAAGTCTCACCAACGCAACCCGGCATCAAACCGATCAGAGCGTCGCAGATTGAGTAGCTCATCTCGCCCGTAGTGCTGAGCTGCTCCAAAGCGGTTGCACCACTGAAACCATCAGCGATTGCACCAGCCTCGGCCTTACCCAAGCCTGCTACCCATACGGTCTCACCCGACATAAACGGAGTGTAAGCGAAGAATACGAATGCACGAGCCAACAGAGCGGGGTTGAACACGTTCATACCCGTACCGCCGAATACCTCTTTACCGATTACAACGGCGAAAGCGGTACCCAAAGCAAGCATCCACAGGGGTACATCAACGGGCATAATCATCGGAATCAAAAGACCCGATACGAGGAAACCCTCGTTGATCTCATGGCCACGCTTCTGCGCAAATGCGAACTCGATCGACAAACCAACCAAGTACGACACAACGATCATCGGCAGAACCTTCAAGAAACCGAACCAGAAGCACTCCCACAAGCCAGCCTCTTGGCCGAGCGACAGGAAATGCTGGTAGCCGGTGTTGTACATACCGAACAGCAGTGCGGGAACCAATGCCAGCACTACCATAATCATAGTACGCTTCATATCGTTGCAGTCGCGGATATGAGCACCCTTCTGTGTCGTGGTGTTAGGCACGAACAAGAAGGTCTCGAAACCCTCGAAGGTCGAGTGAAGCGCGCTGAGCTTACCGCCCTCTGAGAAGGTAGGCTTCAGCTTATCTACAAAATTTCTCAATGCCTTCATCTTAGTTCATCTCTTTAATCATCTGATTAATACCCTGACGGACGATATCCTGCATCTCGATCTTCGAGGGATCAACGAACTCGCACAGAGCCAAATCCTCCTCTACGATCTCGTAGATACCCAGATTCTCCATCTTATCGATGTCGCCAGCCAGAATTGCCTTGAGCAGATAAACGGGATAGATGTCCATAGGCAGATACTTGTCATAAAGACCCGAAACTACGAAAGGACGCTCACCACCGTTAAGGTTGGTATCCAGATCGTACTTCTTCTTGGGGCAGAGCCACGAGAAGTAAGCCTTCGATACCGAGAACTTCTGGAAGCGAGGCATTGCCCAACCCAGCAACTCATACTTGTCGCCCTCGGGGATCAGGGTTACCTGATTCGAGTAGAACGTCAGATAGCCATCAGCTGCTACCTTTGTGCCGGTCAGAACGTTGCCACTGATTACGCGAACGCTGTCGCCCTCCTTCTGTGCCTTTACGCGGCCTGCGAGGATCGAATCCATTGCTGCACCTGCGATAACGGTGTAGTACTGGGGAGCCTCTGCCTGCGAACCACAGAGAGCGATCGTCTTGGTCATATCAACCTTACCGGTTGCAAACAGACGGCCGATCATAGCCACGCCCTGTGCGCTAACAGTCCATACAACCTCGCCCTTGTTGATGGGGTCGATGTGGTGGATCTGCACGCCCACGTTACCTGCGGGGTGGGGACCTGCGAACTCGTGAATCTCAACACCCTTCAAGCCTTCGAATACCTTATTCTCGGCTTTAGCGTTAAGCGAAAGGTGAACCTTACCTGCGGTCAGGCGAGCGAGCACGTCAAAACCCTTTTGGAGGTTTGTCTTGTCGTTAGCCAATACCACATCGATATCGGCTGCCAGAGGAGCCGAGTCGAAACCCGATACGAAGATCGCCTTGGGCTGATCGTCGGGGTTGGCGATAATGCCGTAAGGACGCTGAATAATCAGCGGCCACAAGCCTGCTTCGAGCAGCAGTTTGGTCGCATCCTCCTTCGAGGTCTTCTCGATTGCGGGGATGTTGAACTCCTTGAAGCTTTGGGTAGCGTCGGGCTGAACGGTTACGTTGAGAACCTTGCGCTTCTCACCGCGATTAACGGCGGTAACCGTACCGCTTACGGGCGAGGTGAACAGAACGCGGGGATCATTCTTCGAGAAGAAGAGCGCGTCGCCTGCCTTAACCTGCTCGCCGACCTTAACCAAAAGCTTGGGAACAACACCCTCAAAATCCAGAGGAGAAACTGCGTACGAATCCGCCATAGGAAGTGCGGTTACCTTCGCATCAGCTTTGCCCAGAAGATTGATGTCGAGACCCTTGTTAATTTTGATGATTTTCGACATTTTGGTTAAAAGTTAATTAATGTGAAAAAATATTGTTAATTGAATTTATTAGGCTTGTGATCTGTTTGGGATCGCTTTTATATTTGCGCGCAAAAATATAAAAAAATACTCAATTGTGAAAATCCTAACAGAGCCTTTTTATGTATTTCGGGGAAATTTTGTAAATTTGTGGTGAAAAACTTTGAGAATGACCCCTGAAATAGCTCCATACATAGATTTTCACACTCATCGTCGAAAGGGCGGAGATCGTATCGAGGTGCTTAACGTCGATATGTCGAATGGTGCGACAAACGAAGTAAAAGCTATTTTTGACGATCCGTTTTCGGTCGGAATTCATCCTTGGAATGTGTCTGTGGACCGCGCAACAAACGATGTGGCGATAGAACGGTTATTGACTGTTATAGCGGATCATCGTGGTCGAAATCTTGTTGCGGTAGGCGAGTGTGGATTGGATTATGTTTCAGAAGTTGATAGCAACGTGCAATATGCTGTTTTTGTTGAGCAATTAAAGATTGCACAACAATATTCGTTGCCCGTTGTGCTGCATTGTGTTCGTTCTTTTAACGATATAATGTCGGCGTTGATTGCAAATAGGGTAGAACGCGCTGTTTTTCATAGTTTTATTGGCTCGGTGCAACAAGCAGAACAAGTCGTTGCAAGGGGATATTATTGCTCATTTTCGCCGCGAAGTTTGGCCTCGTCGCGCACTTGTGAGGTCGTTAAGCGTATTGTGCCGACTGCTTTACTTATTGAGAGCGATGAGAGCGAGATAGCTATCGAAGATATTTATGCCACAGTTGCACGGTTGCGAGGTTGTAGAGCCGAGGAGATTAAGGAAGTGGCAAGTAATAATTATAAACAACTGATTAATAATGATAAACAATAGTTGGCAGGAACGCACTGAACTACTTTTGGGAGCCGAAAAATCCGACACTCTGCGTCGAGCGCACGTCTTGATTGTCGGACTTGGTGGTGTCGGAGCCTATGCGGCAGAGATGATTTGTCGCGCAGGCGTTGGCGAGATGACTATTGCCGATTCGGATGATGTTTCGGAGAGCAATATCAATCGCCAACTTGTTGCGTTGCACTCGACTGTCGGGCGTGCTAAAAGTGAGGTGTTGGCTGAACGTCTGCTCGATATTAATCCTGATTTGCAACTACATATAGTTCAGCGATATATACGTGATGAGGAGACTGATCGTATTCTCGATGCTGCTCGTTACGACTACATCGTGGATGCTATCGATACGTTGTCGCCCAAAGCGGCATTGATCAAAGGTGCGCTCGATCGTTCGTTGCCGATCGTTAGTGCAATGGGCGCAGGGGCGAAGACGGATCCGACTCGTGTAGAGATTGCCGATATTGGTCGTACGCATCACTGCCCGCTTGCGCATATGTTGCGAAAACGTCTGCATAAGATGGGTATTCGAACTGGCTTTTATGCTGTTTTTTCGGCCGAGCCTGTGCGTGAGGGAGCGATGATTTTAAGCGAGGAAACTAATAAGAAATCCAACACCGGAACGATCTCTTATATGCCGGCTGTATTTGGTTGTGCGTGTGCATCGGTGGTTGTGCGCGATCTGCTGGGAGAGATGAAAAACGAATAAAAACCAACTAAACGATATGAAGTATAAACTGCTAACAACTATTGCATTATTAATCTTATCTAATGCAATGGCTCAACAACGCGATCACTATCGCGTGCCATTTGATCCTGCAACGGTGCAGAATGAAAATGTAGTAGCGGGCGAGATTATTAAACGCTCGTTCAACAACTCGAAAATCTACCCGTTGACTACGCGTGATTATTGGATCTACATTCCAGCAGCATACGATGCGTCTAAACCCGCTTGCCTGTTTGTCTGCCTTGACGGAATCACCTACAATGCACCTACGGTTTTTGATAATCTGATCGCTACGGGACAGATGCCCGTAACGATTGGTGTTTTTGTCAATCCGGGTGTAGTTCGCGATAGCGAAGGCGGCGTGATTCGATATAATCGTAGCAATGAGTTTGACCGTACCGATGGCACTTTCGCCCGTTTCTTGATCGAGGAGCTCTTGCCCGAGGTTGAGCGTCAGACAGCTTCGGATGGCCGACAGATTTTGCTGTCGAAAGACCCGAACGATTGCGCTATTGCGGGCTCGAGTAGTGGCGGTATTTGCGCATTCTCGGCGGCTTGGGCTCGTCCCGATCGTTTTAGTCGAGTATTCAGTGCAGTAGGCACTTACGTTTCGATGCGTGGCGGAAATGAGTATCAGGCGGTGATCCGCAAGAGTGAACCGAAACCGATTCGAATTTTCTTGCAGGATGGTCTTTATGATGTGTGGAACGGCATTTTCGGCGATTGGTACGAAGCGAATATTTTGGTTGAGTCGGCTTTGAATTTTAGCGGCTACGAAGTGGCGCACAATTGGGGCCGAGGTGGTCATAGCAATACCCACGCAAATCGTATTTTCCCCGATGTGATGCGTTGGTTGTGGAAGGGCTGGCCGCAGCCTGTTCGCGCGGGTCGTTCGCAGAATGATATGCTTGAAGCAATTCTACCCGAAGAGGGTACGTGGGAGCGAGTAGAGGATGTAAATGTTGCGGATAAATTGGTTGCTTATCGCGATAAGGTTGTGTATGAAAAGGATGGTAAAATCTACAATTTGGATGGAGCCTCGATACTCCGTCTGCATCGTGGCGAACACCTTGTGGGCGCAGATGCGACGAGCTTTTATTTGTCTAATGTAAAGAACAGAATCATTCGCTCTCAAGATGGTATAAGAAAGGAGATATCGACATCACAAGTGAATGTTAAGCAGCTAATTGTAGCCGATAGTCTCGACTATTACATTACGTATGAAAATGATGGTAAAACCACTATTGCACATATTGATTCGTATGGTAATTTAACAGTTGTAAATGATGGTTTATTGTGTGGAACAAGTCTCGCTATCTATCCTGATCATCGACTGCTTATCTGCAATGAGCCGCATACGCGTTGGTTGTTGAGTTATGTGATCGACGAGAAGGGTCAACCAATGGCGGGACAGCGTTTCTATTGGCTGCATAATACCTCTGGCGACGACTCGCAGCAGGTCGGACAAATGTGTTTTGATGAGAATGGCAATCTATATGTTGCAACGACAATGGGTGTGCAGATTTGTGATCAAAATGGTCGCGTGCGAGCAATCCTTTCGCTGCCCGATAGTGCGCCTATTCGCTCATTGGCATTTGCCGGAACGAAACTCTATGTGGTGAATGATCGAGGTGAAGTTTATGTGCGCGAGTTGAAGGTCGCTGGTGTGCAGACGTGGCAATCAGCAACCTCACCCAAAAGTCAAGGTCAAGGTTGATAATAGATTATAAAATAATAAAATATGAAACCAGAAATTGTATTCTTGGATGAGTACTCTTTGAGCGATGCCGATTTGTCGAAAATTCGCTCAATGGGCAATTACAGATCTTACTATAATACTACTGCTGACCAGATTTTAGAGCGTGTTGGCGATGCTGAAATAGTAATAACGAATAAGGTGCCATTTTCGCGTGAAACAATGAAGGCGTTGCCGAATTTACGACTGATTTGTGTCGCGGCAACAGGTGTGAATATTATCGATCTTGAGGCA
>JAFPAT010000082.1 GCA_017425655.1 Rikenellaceae bacterium
GGTGCATTTATATAAATATAGGTATAGTTTTTACTCTTCGAGAGGTTTGTAGAGCTTGCAGCGACGAGCAATCTGCACTCCGATCAGACCGATCACTACTCCAAGAATGATGCCTGCGATAACCTGTGAAGGGTAGTGCGCGCCGATATAAATGCGTGAGTAACAGATGAGTATCGCCCAGACAACTGCAACACCGATGAACCATTGACGTTTGATGAACGATGCGGCCAAGCAGGCAATGGCGGTTGTCGTTGCGGCGTGCGCCGAAATGGTACCATAGAGGCCTTTATTGATGAATGGCACGCCATTTTGCAATGGGAAGTGCATATATGGGATCACATCCGAGTCGTGATTCGGGCGCAACATCTGCAATCCGTTCTTGAAAAGATTGCAGATTTGGTCGGCCAATCCCACTGCTGCGGCGATCAACAGAACGGCGAAAAGCGTTGTGCGCCAGCCATATCGTCGCCAAATAAGGAATATGATCAGCAGATAGAGTGGCAGCCACGTCAATCGCCCCGAGATAGCCAACATCGCGTGGTCGATAGCCGAGCCGCCATCGAAATTCAGAGCCAGAAATACTGCTTGATCGAGCTGTTCCATCGTCTATTTCTGCAAATTGTTGTCGTCTATTCCTGCTGCGAGCTACTGCGAGCGAAACCGAGATAGTAGAGTAGTGTCGCAATTGCACTCAATGCCGCCACCAGATAGGTGCGAGCCGCCCAACGTAGCGAGATCGTTGCACCCTCCATTTGCGAAGAGTCGAGTGTGCGTGTCGAACGCAACCAATCGAGCGCGCGGGCCGAGGCGTTGTATTCAACGGGCAGGGTAATGATCGAGAAGAGTGCCGATGCGGCAATCATCAAAATACCGATCCAGAAGAGTGCGGGGAAGATGTTGATTGTCAAAATACCGATGATAATCACCCACGTCGAGAATCGCGAAGTGATCGAAATCAGTGGCACGAGTCTGGTGCGCATTTCAACCCACACATATCCGCGAGCGTGTTGAACGGCGTGTCCGCACTCGTGGCTGGCAACGGCTGCAGCAGCAATCGAGGGCGAGTTATAGACTGATTCACTTAAATTTACGGTCTTGTTGGCGGGATTGTAATGGTCGGTCAGGTGTCCCGGTGTCGAGATTACTTGCACGTCATAGATACCGTTGTCGCGCAACATTTTCTCGGCCACATCGCGACCTGTCATACCATTCGAGGTACGTACGCGCGAATATTTCGCAAAGACCGACTGCAATCGGCCCTGCACCAACATTCCGACAATGCCGATGATGATGATCAGCATCCATTCAAAATTAATTCCGCTTACCGGCATAATTCTCTACATTTTTGTTTCTCAAATCGTTGCAAATATAACGATTCCGACCAGAATTTATTGTGCTCTTCGACCTTTTGACCAGCCACGCCGCCTATTTTCTTACGGTCAGGTAGGCATTTGCCTGCTGTTGCGGGGTGATCAGAACGTCGTCGATATTGACGTGCGCGGGCTGGCTGACGATCCAACCGATCACCTCGGCTATATCGCTGCCTGTCAGCGGAGTAACGCCCTTATATACACCCTTCGCACGCTCCTCGTCGCCGTGGAAACGCACCACCGAGAACTCCGTCTCAACCATACCTGGGCGCACCTCGCTCACCTTAATACCGTGAGCAACCAGATCCGAACGCATCGACTGCGAAATGGCGTGTACGGCATGTTTCGAGGCGCAATATACCGCGCCATTTTCGTAGGGCTGCGTGCCTGCGATTGAGCCGAGATTGACAATGTGGCCGCGTTGCTGCTCGATCATACGGCGCGAAACGATGCGCGTAACATAGAGCAAGCCCTTGATATTGGTGTCGATCATTGCGTTCCAATCCTCTATCGAGCCCTGGTCGATATGCTCCAAACCTGCTGCCAAACCTGCGTTATTGACCAAGACATCAATCGCTCGGTCGGCAGGAATCTGCGCCAAATACTCCTCGCAAGCCCCTTCGTCGCGGACATCGAAGATCAGTGTCTGAACCTCGACATTCGAGGTCGCGCGGATCTCCTCGGCGAGCTTTGCGAGGCGGTCGCCTCGACGTGCTGTGAGTACAAGATCGTAACCTAACGAGGCCAATTTTCGTGCGGTGGCCTCACCGATACCCGACGAAGCGCCGGTAATGAGTGCAAGTTTTGCCATAAAATCTTTGGTTTTGGACAAAAATATAAAATTTTTACCTTACTTTGCATAAAATTAACGAAATTTTGAAACTTGAACTATTCATAGCGCGCCGCCTTGCTTTGTCGCCCGACGAGAATAGTCGTAATGTGATGGTGCGAATCGCTACGGCGACCGTTGCTATCGGCATTGCGGTTATGATCGTGGCGTTGGCCGTGATTACGGGTTTCAAGCGCGAAATCACCGATAAGATTATTGGCTTTGGAGCTCACGTTCAAGTGGTTAATCTCGACGCTAACTCCTCATTCGAGCGCGACCCGATTGATCGCGCACCCTCGTTTGAGGAGCGCATAAGGGCTCTCGATGCAACCCGATCGATCGCAACCTTTGCCGTTAAGGGCGGCATCATCCGCACCTCGGAGGCGATGCAGGGCGTGATGCTCAAAGGCGTGGGCGAGGGCTACGACTCGACATTCTTCGCTTCAAATATGGTGCGCGGATCGTTGCCTCGCGTCGGGGGCGAGGAGCGACATAAGGATCTGCTGATTTCGGAGTCGTTAGCGGCGATGTTGCGCCTCGATACCGCTTCGCGCGTGGAGATGCTTTTCGTGCAGGAGGATGGTCTTCCGCGCCGCGATCGTTTCAAGGTATGTGGTGTCTATTCGACCGGAATGGGTGAGATGGATAACCTGATTGTGCTGACTGAACTGCGTAATGTTCAGAGACTTAACAATTGGAGCGAGGAGCAGATTACGGGCTATGAGATCAACACCCGCGACTTCTCCCGCCTGTCGGATTTTTCGACCGAGGTCGATCGCATTGCGGCAGAGGTGAGCCTTGCCGAGGGTCGCAATCTGATGGCCGAGGATATCGAGCGTCGCTATCCGACAATCTTTGATTGGCTCCGTGCTCACAATGTTAATGCATTGGTAATCATTGTGATAATGATCGCTGTTGCGCTGATGAATATGATCTCGGCAATGCTGATTATCCTACTCGAACGTACGCGAATGATCGGCTTGCTGAAAGCGATGGGAATGCGTAATGGCGCAATTCAGCGTGTGTTCCTCTATCGCTCGTTCTACATCGTTGGTCGCGGTGCGCTGTGGGGCAATGCTATTGGTCTGCTAATCTGCGCCTTGCAGTATTGGGGACACATCATCAAACTCGATCCTTCGGGCTATATGCTCTCGGAGGTGCCCATCTGCATCGAATGGTGGTGGCTCGTTGCGCTCAATGTCGGCACGGTGGCTGTAATCGTAGTGCTGATGGTTATCCCGACAATGATTATTTCGTTTATAAAACCCGATACAACAATACGTTACCAATAAATATATGAAACCATACAATCACGAAGAATCGAAGAAGAGTCAGGTGCGAACGATGTTCGATCGCATCGCCCCGAGTTATGACCGCCTGAACCATCTGCTCTCGTTTGGCATCGACCATCTGTGGCGCAGACGAGCAGTGCGCGAGTTGCGTGCCTACAATCCGCAAAAGGTGCTTGATGTGGCAACGGGAACGTGTGATTTGGCTGTTGCTTTGACCAAATTCTCTGATCAAGTGCATATTACAGGCTCGGACATCTCGGTTGAAATGGTCGAGGTGGGCCGCGCGAAGATAGCCAAGCGAGGGCTGTCGGATCGAATCGAGCTGATGATCGCCGATGCCGAGCAGTTGCCTTTTGACGAGGCGACGTTTGATGCCGTTACAGTGGGCTTCGGTGTTCGCAATTTCGCACATAAGGAGCAGGGCCTCAAGGAGATGACACGCGTATTGCGCAAGGGCGGTGTGATGATGATTTTGGAGTTCTCGCAGCCCAACAATAAAATATTTGGCGCATTGTACCGTTTCTATTTCCATAAAATCCTGCCTGCCGTGGGTGGCTGGATTTCGCGCGATCGTGCGGCATATAACTATCTGCCGAAGTCGGTTGATGCCTTTCCGTCGCCCGAACGCTTTGTCGAGATGATGAGCGAGGCGGGGTTGCAGGAGTGTCGCGCTTTGCCGCTGACATTCGGTGTTGCATATATTTATATGGGAGTAAAGCGATGAAAAGATTTGTATTACTGATAGTTGTGGCTCTGTGTGCGACTATGTTCAGCGCATGTAACGCAGAGCGTCAGGCGGAGAAGCTGCGCGAGAAGATTCGCTTCGAGAGTCTTGATGAGATCGTGCCACACGGTCTGTCGGGTGTCGATGCGCTTATTAGCGTGGCAAATGAGACACGCCATAAAATCGTACTGGAAGATGCGGAACTGACACTGCGTTTTCGCGGTAGCGAGGTGCTGACGTTGCAATTGCGCGATGTCGTTGAGTTGCCGAAACGCTTTGAGGGACAACTCGAAATTTCGACACGAATGAATATCCGCAACCCGCTTTCGGCGGCGGTTGTGCTTGCCAGAGTTCGCAATAATCAGTTCGACGAGATGAGCGTAACGGTCGATGCGAAGGCGAAGGTGGGACCCGTGCGTAAAAATATTTATATCGCGGAGATGGAATTGACCAAATTTCTTCGTAAATTTGCACTTACAACCGAGAAGATCAGCGAGATTTGATCGAAATAACAGAGGAGGAACGATATGAAACGAATGATATTGATGGTGATCGCATTGCTGGCGACAGTTGCGGTCGGAGCGCAGAATCTTGATACTTTCCGCGATCGTTTGGCGATGGAGCAGGGCGGAGCGTCGGTTGAGGTGCGCGAGCACGGCGATGCCTCGTCGGCGGTGGCTTCGGCTACGGTGCAGTCTGCGCGTGCCAATGTGCGTGGCTATCGTATCGGTATCTTCTATGATAATAGTCAGGATGCGCGTGTGCGTGCGGCCGAGGCCGAGCAGATGTTCCGCGCAAGTTTCCCTAACACCCCGATTTACAAGGACTATCGCAATCCATATTTCATCGTTTCGGTCGGAAATTGCCTGACGCAGGAGGAGGCTACGATGCTCTGGGGTCGCGTCAAGACTCTTTTTCCGAAGGCTCATATCACGCGAGCAGATATTCCGATGAGCGAAATAGTGCGAAAAAATGAGTAAAAACGCACATTTATCGAATTTTTTATTTGCTTTTTTGAATTTGAATGCATATTTTTGCAAGGTTTAACAATTTAATTTATTTACGACTATGAAGAAGTTTTTCTCTTTTATGGTAGTAGCTGCAGCTTTCGCATTCGTAGGTTGCGGTAACGCTAACCAGCCCGCTGCAGAGGCAGAGGCTGTTGCTGATGAGGCAGTTGAGGTAGTTGAGGCTGCTGAGGAGTGCACCGAGGCTGAGTGCGCTGATTGCACTGAGGCTGAGGCTTGCGAGCAGACCAAGGTTGAGGAGGTAGCTGAGCAGGTAGTTGAGACCGCTGAGAAGGTTGAGGCTGGTGTTGAGGCTGCTGAGAAGGCTGTTGACGCTGTAAAGGCTGCTGCTGAGAAGGTTAAGGAGGCTACGAAATAATTAGGCTCTGAACCAATCAGGCATAAGCGATCCCAAGATGGGGTCGCTTTTGCTTTTATAGGCAACGGGTGTAGGGGGCGTTTGCAAATTGCTAAAAAATAGTTACTTTTGCGAAAACATTTATCGAAACAGAAGACGATATGAATGGTAAGAAACTCTCGATATTGATCGTTCTGCTACTATTGGCAGATCAATTACTCAAAATTTGGATCAAGACACATCTGGCTCTGGGTGAGGCAATTATCGTCTTTCCCGATTGGTTCCAATTGCGCTTTGTCGAGAATCCGGGTTTTGCCTTCGGAATGGAGTTGGGTAAGGATTGGGGCAAGCTCTTTTTGAGTCTGTTCCGTATCGTGATGGCGGGCGGTATCGCGTGGTACCTCTGGTATCTGATTCGCCAGAAGGCTCCTGCGGGCGTGATTGTCGGTTTCGCGCTGATTTTTGCGGGCGCAGTCGGCAATATCATCGATAGCGCGGTCTATGGTCTGATCTTCTCGGAATCGACCCCCTATTCGGTGACGGAGTTCGGTGGCAACTATGCCGGGCTGATGCACGGCCGTGTGGTGGATATGTTCTACTTCCCTCTGTTTCAGTGGAATGGAATACCCGATTGGCTTTCGTTTCTGGTTGATAGTAATAACTATTTCTTCGGCGCGATTTTCAATTTGGCAGATGCCTATATCTCGGTTGCGGTCTTCTATCTGTTGATCTTCCAATTCAAATTTTTCAACCAAGATTGACCGATTCTGTCATAAAGGCGATTGATGATCGGAAAATGTAGAGGGACAATGCGATTTGTCCCTCTTTTTTTTGTCAATACGCGGAAAATTAATATATTTGTAAGTTCAGAAATGTGCTTTTTGCGGGTGTTGCAGGCGATGTGATCTAAATAAATAGATTTGCGAAAGTCTCGTCGCCGCAAGGCGAAAGGGCACAACGGAATGGACTGTGATCCGAAAGGGTTGCAAAATTAAGGAGCAAACAATTTAATAACAGCATTATGAAATGTAAATTTTTACTTTTGATGTGCGCAACGATGATGCTGGCATCGTGTGTCGAGACCAATCTTGACGAGATGAAGATCGACGGCTCGGTACCTTCGCAGACGTTGGCGCAGAAACCCGTTATGGTTCATAGCGCAGAGGTGGCTATTCCGGGTGAGATTATCGTAAAGTTCCGCGAGTCGGCTATCGAGCAGGTTGAGAGTGCAACCGCTCTGATGACCGAGGGCGCTATTGCAACGGGTGTCGAGGAGATCGACCTCTTCTGCAAGAATGTAGGTGCATATAAGGTTGAGCGCCTGTTCCCTAATGCAGGTCGTTTCGAGGCTCGTCAGCGCAAGGCGGGTCTGCATTTGTGGTATAAAATCTCGTTCGACGAGGGTGTGTCTATGTCGAAGGTTGGTCAGATGCTGACTGGCATCGATGAGTTGGCTGTTGTTGAGTACAATGTCGAGATCTCTTTGCCGAAAGTTACTATGGGTCGCGTGGCTGCCGAGGTTGAGCAGGTTTTGGCAAGCGACGAGACTCCGTTCGATGACCCCAGATTTGAGAGGCAGTGGCACCTCCAGAACAACGGTACCGATTGGAAAAATGCGAGTGGCGATCCCTATATCAAGGGTGCTGTTAAGGGCGCAGACGTAAATGTTGTTCCCGCGTGGGAGAAGTGCACCGGCTCGGATAAGGTTATCGTATCGGTTGTCGATGGTGTTGTTGATCACGACCACGAGGATTTGGCTGGCAATATCTGGTACAATGAGGCCGAGAAGAATGGTACTGACGGCGTCGATGATGACGACAATGGCTATGTTGATGACGTATATGGCTTCCACTTCTACTCGAACAAGGGTTTCAGCGCTATGAAGAATCCCACTCCCGGTTCGGGTTCTAACCACGGTACTCACTGCGCAGGTGTTATCGCTGCGATGAACAACAACGGTAAGGGTGTTTCAGGTATCGCAGGTGGTACCGATACCAAGGGCGGTGTCCTGATTATGAGCTGCGCTACGATGAGCGATGATAAGGGTCAGGGCCGTGGTGCTGATGTTGCAGCAAAGGCTATTACCTACGGTTGTAACAATGGTGCTGTTATCAGCCAGAACAGCTGGGGCTTCACTAACTCGAATATCAATTGGAATTCGGATCAGTTCTCGTCGTTGCGCGAGGCTATCAAATATTTTACAGATTATGCAGGTATGGACGAGACCGGCGAGGTGCAGGTTGGTCCTATGAAGGGTGGTATGGTCATCTTCGCAGCAAGTAACGAGGGTTACTACGAGGGTGATATCAAGAAGTATCCCGCTGCTGATGAGAATGTAGTTGCAGTAGCTTCGATTGCTGCCGACTATCGCCCTGCATACTATACCAACTATGGTACTTGGGTTGATGTTTCGGCTCCCGGTGGCGACCCATTCTTCAGCGACTTGGGTAATCCCTATGCAGGCCCTTATGGCTACGGTAGCACAACCGCCGAGGTTTATAGCACCGTTGTAAATGGCTACGACTATATGAGTGGTACCTCGATGGCGTGTCCTCACGTTTCGGGTGTTGTTGCACTTGCAGTGTCGTATGCTGATGAGCGCGGTGTCGAGATGACTGCTGCCAAGATGAAGGAGTATCTCTACGAGACTGCTCGCGACATCGATAGCTATCTGAAAGATGACGACTATAAGTATCTGCCCACCAATGGTGGTACTTATTATATGTATATGGAGGACTATCGCGGTAAGATGGGCCACGGTCTGGTTGATGCAGACCAGTTGCTGTCCAAGATCGAGGGCGATACTCCGCTGCCCGATGATCACGTTTCGCCCGAGGCTCCCGGAGAGTTCGAGCAGATCGCAGCGACTATGACTTCGGCAACTATCGAATGGACTGTTACGGGCGACTACACAGGTGCTCCCGTAAATAACTATCGCGTATATTGGAGCACAGGTAAGATCTCTATCTCGGAGAGTGGTAATGTTACCTCGGCAGGTACGCTCTATGGTCCCTCGACCGTAACGGTTGGCGAGAAGAGCGTTGGCGACAAGATCAGCGCGAAGATCAACAAACTCCGTCCGCAGACCACCTATAACGTAGCTCTGCTTGCGGTTGATGATTGGAACAAGGCTTCGATCGGCGGTAGCATGGGTACCGTTGTTACGAACGATCCTACTGCTCCCAAGGCAGTTACAGATCTCTCGGTTGATAATTCGACCTATACCTCGCTGACTATCAGCTTTACGGGTATTGCTGACTGCATCGGCGAGAACATTGCGAAATATACCATCAAGCGCTCGACTTCGAGCTCGATGGCATCGGCTGTAACGACCACTGTAACAGCCGAGCCTGGTGCGCGTAAGTCGATTGAGCTTACCGGTTTGGCAAATAACACTACCTACTATATCGAGGTTGTTGCTACCGACCAGTTCGGTCTGTCGTCGGAGGCTGCAAAGGTTTCGGGCAAGACCAAGAATAATCTTCCTCCCGTTTTGACGGCTGTGGGCGAGACTTCGAAGACCTTGCAGTATTGGGATAAGGCCTCGATCGAGTTCAATGCCGAGGAGCCCAATGGCGATAAGTGGAGTGCAAAGATTGTTGGCTCGGTTGATAGCTACATTAAGTTGGTTACCGAGGGCAACAAGATTACTGTTACCTTTACGGGTAATAGCCAGAATCTCAATGCTCGTACCTACTCGGCAAAGGTTGTCGTAACCGATGAGACGGGTCTGGCTTCGGCGCAGCTCCCCTTCACCTTTACGATTATCGGCAACGAGGCTCCCGTAGCAACGCAGATCCCCAATGTATATATGGGTGCAACGGGTCTGACCCAGAGCTACGACTTGGCAACCTACTTCACCGATGCTAATAACGAGCCGTTGATCTACGATGTTGCGATCAGCTCTTCTTCGACGGCTGTTGCACGTATCGATAATGGCAAACTGATTGTCAGCGGTTCGAAATATGGTCTGGTTGATGTAACTGTTACCGCTCGCGATGCAGGTAACAAGACCGCAAGCACCACCTTCAAGGTTATGGTTCGCGACGACAACAAGGCTGTAGAACTCTATCCCAACCCCGTAGCTTGGTAGCAGCAGCAAATGATGCTGAAAAAGCATATATTGCTGAAAAAACTGCAAATGAGCAAAAATCGGCAGCATTCAAATTAACTCTCGAGCAGTCAACCGTAAAAGCTACTGAAGTAGAGAGTGAAAAAGCAAGAATTCAGGCCGAAATTGAAGGAATTTCAGGTGGTAGAGATGAGTTGTCTGCCAAACGTGAGGAATATTCCGAAAAAATCACCGAAATTAAGCTTCAAATAATTGAATGTATAAAGGATGCGGAATCCTTTGCGGCAATGGCTTTATCCTTGGAGCAAGCTATGAGCAACCGCGACGAACGAATTGCCGAGCTTGAAGCTGAAATTTCTAAAAATAACGAGCTTATTGCTTCGCGCCGTGAGGATATTGCTAATATTGAGGCTGCAAAAGAAGAAATTAAGAATAATATCATATCAAGCGAGGAAAGCATTGCTAAATTTATCGAGCAAAGAAACGATATTGAAAAGCAAAATTCCGTTCTTCGCAGTACCGAAAAGGAAAAGACCGGTGAGCGTGAAAAAATCAGCGGCGAGCTTGCACGCCTTACCGAGCGCAAGGAAAATATGCTTGCGGAGTATGATAATATTATCAAGCAGCTTTATGAGGAGTATCAGTTAACGCGTACCGATGCTGAAAATATGGGTATTGTTATTGAAAATCCGAC
>JAFPAT010000083.1 GCA_017425655.1 Rikenellaceae bacterium
AGATAGGCCTCATCAAGACCCTCGTACAGCACTCGACCCATAAAATTGTATGGTGTGGCATAGACCATATAGACCTCCACACCGGGGATCTGCTCGGCTACATTCTGCAAACCGATTCGTTCAAGATGCTTTTCGATGTTCGATTTTTTCTGTCCCCAGGCGGGCGCAGCAATCATCATCAGCGTGATGAGGATCAGTGATAGTCGTTTTGTCATTTTGGTTTGTTATTATTCGTTGTGTACAACAAAATTAGAAATAATATCTCGATTTTCAATTCGCGATCCTCAATTTCTTGAAAGGCAGTGATGAAAAAAGGGGCCGCGTTTTTACGCAGCCCCTCGTTATTTCGAAAGCAAATCGAATTACTTGCGATAAACCTTCTTGTAACCGTAGATAGCCTCGTCGCCGAGCTCCTCCTCGATACGGAGCAGCTGGTTGTACTTAGCCATACGATCCGAACGCGACATCGAACCGGTCTTGATCTGACCCGAGTTGGTTGCAACTGCGATGTCAGCGATGGTAGCGTCCTCGGTCTCACCCGAACGGTGCGAAGTAACCGAAGTGTAACCAGCGCGGTGAGCCATCTCGATAGCGTCCAAAGTCTCGGTCAACGAACCGATCTGGTTAACCTTGATCAGGATCGAGTTACCGCAACCCATCTCAATACCCTTCTTCAAGAACTCTACGTTGGTTACGAACAGGTCATCACCTACCAGCTGGCACTTGTCGCCGATAGCTGCGGTGAGCTGCTGCCAACCCTCCCAGTCGTTCTCGCTCATACCGTCCTCGATCGAGTCGATAGGATACTTCTCAACCAGACCCTTCAAGTACTCAACCTGCTCAGCCGAAGTGCGCTTTGCACCCTTCTCGCCCTCGAACTTGGTGTAGTCATAGATACCGTCCTTGTAGAACTCCGACGAAGCGCAGTCCATACCGATCATAACGTCCTTACCGGGAACGTAACCAGCCTTCTCGATAGCCTTGATGATCGAATCCAGAGCGTCCTCGGTACCCTCCAAAGCGGGAGCGAAACCACCCTCATCACCTACTGCGGTCGAGAGGTTGCGATCGTGCAGAACCTTCTTCAATGCGTGGAATACCTCTGCACCCATACGCAGACCCTCCTTGAAGGTGGGAGCGCCAACGGGGCGGATCATAAACTCCTGGAATGCGATAGGAGCATCCGAGTGCGAACCACCGTTGATGATGTTCATCATAGGAACGGGCAGAGTCTTTGCGTTGGTACCGCCGATGTAGCGATACAGGGGCAGACCGAAGTAGTCAGCAGCTGCCTGAGCAACAGCCAACGATACGCCGAGGATAGCATTTGCGCCGAGGTTGCTCTTGGTCTTGGTGCCGTCGAGCTCGATCATAGTCTTGTCGATACCAACCTGATCGGTAACGTTCATACCTACGATCTCCTTTGCGATGATCTCGTTTACATTCTTAACTGCCTTCTCAACGCCCTTGCCGAGGTAGCGGTTCTTGTCGCCATCACGAAGCTCCAAAGCCTCGTTCTCACCGGTCGATGCGCCGCTGGGAACTGCTGCACGGCCAAATGCGCCGCTAGCGGTTGCTACTTCAACTTCGATGGTCGGATTGCCGCGCGAGTCAAGGATCTCACGTGCGTGAACACTAATGATTTGCATAGTCTTAAATCTTTTTAGAAAGTTATTGTTTATATGTGCTTTATTTCGTTATCGAACAATTTGCGATGCAAATTTACGGTTTTCTTTCGAATCTCAAAAGAAAATCGCACGCAATCAATCACCTTTATACATTTTATCTACAATAACGGTTACTGCACCGTCGCCCGTAACGTTCGTGGCGGTACCGAAACTATCCATTGCGATATAGAGGGCGATCATCAGGCCGATCTGTATTTCGTCGAATCCGAGCATCGATTCGAGCACTCCGATAGCCGCCATAATGGCTCCTCCGGGGACTCCAGGCGCAGCCACCATCGTAACGCCCAACATCAGAATAAACGAGGTCATTTCGAGAAATGTGATCGACTCTCCGCAGAGCAACATAATTGCCATTGCGCAGGCAACGATCTTCATCGTGCTGCCCGAAAGGTGGATCGTTGCACACAGAGGTACGGTGAACGAAGCCAACTCGGGGCACACGCCGAGTTTGAGAGTCTGCTCGAGCGTTACGGGGATCGTTGCGGCTGATGATTGTGTGCCGAGCGCGGTGAAGTAAGCGGTCATCATCGTTCGCAACATCTTCAATGGATTCTTTTTTGCCACCACGCCCGCAATCGAAAATTGTACCACAAGCAGTAGGGCTGTCAGTGCGAAGATCAGCACAATCAGTTTGAGGAACACTCCCATAATCGCAGCCACCTGCCCTGAAACGGTGATTTGCAGGAAGATACCAAAGATATAGAGGGGTAGTAGCGGAATGATTACGCCCATAATAACGGTGGTGATAATCGCCTTAAATTCGTCAAATGCGCTCTTGATTGTCTTTGCTTCGCAGTAGGCGATACCCAGACCCATCACAAATGCGGCGATCAGTGCGCTCATCACGCCCATAATCGGTGGCATTTCGACCGTAAAATAGGGCGCGAGCGCGGCACTCTGCTCTCCAAGTTCGGGCAGCTCTGCACTACGTAGTAGAGTGGGGTATATCGCTTCGCATGCGCCGTAGGTCATATATCCTGACATCACGGTAAAACCGTATGCCAGCAGAGCCGTTATAGCCAGCAGTCGTCCTGCGCTACGTCCCAAATCGGCAATACCGGGGGTTACCAGACCGATGATGAGTAACGGAATGATGAACGAAAGGAAGTTACCGAATAGCGAATTAAATGTCAGAAATACTCGCGTCAGCGCATCGGGAAAGAAGAATCCGCAGAGGATACCCAATAGGATTGCGACGATAATTTTTGGTAGCAGACCAAGTTTGGGAAGTTTCATAGTAGGATTGATTGCGATTTTGTATTGGACAGAGCTTCGCGCTCCACTCCGAATATACAAAATTGCTAAAAAAATATCATTTTCGCAAGACTGCGATTAAAATTCATCTGCCAAAAATGATGATTAACTGTGAAAAAAAGAAAGAATGCACTTTGGAATTTTGTTCTCTGCATAAAAAACCGAGGGCGACATCCGTCGACCTCGGTCCGAGAATAAAAGGGAGTGAGAAATATTGCCGAACGACCGAAAACGCCACATTCGCAGCCGATCGACAATTGGGAGTTATTAATTGAAATTAATAGTCATAATCAAATTCGAACTCATCGACAACAAGCAACGAGCCGTCGCCACCGGTAAAGTAGTCGCCATATTTACTTGCTGCGATTACGCTGATCAGGTACTTCGGCTTGCGCTGTGTCGAACGATACTTGAACTCGATCTCGAACTGCTTGTACTCCGACACCACGTCGCCCGACTGCAATTGCGCCATAGCGATAATATGGGGATCGTTGAAATCGATCAAATTGCGGTTACGAGGATTGGTGCGTACCTCGACGGGCGAATCCCAGTCGCCGAGCAACATATAGATATTGCACGTATCGTTCTTGCCCTTGAGATTGAGGTGCGACAGCTCGTCAGAGACGATGTTCATCGGCTGGGGCAGATATTTGTACCAACCGCGCAATTTGGTGGGGCGTGTAGTCCATTGACGACCCATATCGAGTACGCCGTTTGTACCCTCCGTGCGAACATAGTCGCCGATATAGAGGTTACCAGCCGCGAGCTTGATGACGATGTACTTTGTTTGCAGATATGCCGCCTTGCCAGTCGGATTTGCAGGGCAGGCATCATCGGTGGGGTAGGAGTTGCTGTCGCCTACCGTTGTTGCGCCCTTGTTGCCTGTATCCCAGAACTTTGTGCCACCGGCAATCCAGGGATTCCAGATCTTGCCCTCCTGATGCCAATCGTCGAACGAACCATTTGGCAGAGCCACTTCGGCCTCGGTGGTCATCTCGCCAACCTCGGTCGTATCGTCGTTGCAGTAGGCGTAATATTCGTAGGTCGTAAGTGGCTGCAAACCCTTGATGCAACCCTTGAACGAGCCACTTGCCGACGCTGTAATCTGCTCATCTGCCAGATCGATCCACTCCTCGGTGCCCTTGGCGCGATACTTGAAACCGTTGTCGGCACCAGCCACACCGTTAGCTTCGAGCCAAGCGACGCGAGTCCAAGCGTCAGCACTCTTCATTTCGATCGACGAGAGCGAATTGACGACGTAGATAGTCCAATGCTCGGTCTTGCCATAGTATGTAATATCGACCTTTTGCTCGGTAGTAAAGTCTGTGAGCGAGGTGATTGCGGGACTCTCGGTGGTCAAGTTCGACGGGCCGAGTTTTGCGCGCTTAATCTTTACCTTGCTGACATCGGTTGCCGCAGTAACGAGCGTAACAACGCGGTGGTTGATATAGTCGATGTCGGCATCGCCCACCTGTCCTTCAACCTCGAAATATCGCTCGATAGTCTGCTCCGAACGGAGCGACCACTTGTAATCCTGATAGAGCGAGAGGGTTACATCGAGGGGCGATGAGAGGTTGATGCTCTTTGAAAAGTCGATCGACGACTTTACGGGCTCATCCTCGTTATAGGCTACGCTATCGACCTTTATCGAGCGAGGGTCGGTCCATTCATCGACATAGACCGTAACGGTCTGCAATTTGGTGTCGATTTTGGGCGCACGTGTCGCTCCGGCAACTTCAAATGCCGTAAAACGGGCCTGAATAGTCGGCAGCGGAATGTCATTTTCGATACATCCGCTGAACAATGCCACAGTGGCCGTTATGATCGAAAGAAGCGTTAATCGTTTCATATTCTTTATGTTATAGGTGTAGTGTGATACCGAGAGATATGTCGGTCAGATTGATGCGGAAGTTGGCATTTGCCGCTGTTCGCTTACCGATTACCTCGTTGTTATCATATACGCGTGAGTTATTTATTCGCACACCTCCGACACCGACCGATGCGTGCAGGCTGACATTATTCATAATGCAGGCTGCAAAACCGGGATGGAAGGTGATGCTGACCTCTCGATTGCGTGTATATTGGTCGAGAGTTGTACTGTTGTACGAGAATATCTGTTTGCCAAAGCTCACACCAACGCGTGTCTCATTAAAAAGGGCGAAGCGACCGCGCAGATCCAGACCGAGATATGCTCGGTGGAAGAGTGCGGCGGTGTAGCTCTGATGTTGGATATTGACATTTTTGAGCGTGAATGAGTAGTCCTCATTGCTGCCAAGGCGGAGCGAAACGTTATCCACCGCCCCCTTGATACGCTGGTAGGCAAATTGCGCACCGATCACCTGATTCTTCGCGTAGCTTATACCGATAAAAGGTGAGAGTTGTGTCATTGCCAATTCGGCATCCAAACCGCTGATCATCAGTAAATATTGGCTGTCGTTGCTGTCCAGATGTGCATACGAAATGGTAATGCCGCCCAACACCTGACCTTTGGGAACAAACAGATATTGATAGATGCCGCGATCAATGCGCGCCCCTTCAGACGGTACGCGAATCACGCGCGAGGCCGAGTCGGCGAGCTGTGCCTTTGTTCTTCGCACGGGTTGCTTCGCAAGGCTGTCAGCCCCATCGGCGGGGGTGCTTGCCGTTGCGGAGATCGTTGCGAAGAGTGCAATCACGAGCAGATATGTTATCTTTTCGATAAATTTCATTTTTTCAATATCCGATTACAGGTAGAACGCGATACCTAACGCGATCGAGAAGATGTTGATCTTGAAGTTCATCTGCGAGGCTTTGCGATAGCCGACATAGACCTGATCGGTTACCTGCTTGGTGTGTGTATAGTTGAAACCAAGCACACCGATATTGACCTCGGCTGCGATGCTGTTGTTGATGAATGCAACCAAACCGGGAGCGCAGCCGATACCGAACTCGTTCGTGGTTTCGAATGTGCCCGTAACAGATGCACCGCTACTATCGACCAACTTCGACTGGCCATAGCCGTACGAGAGCTGCATCTCGTTGAAGAGTGCGAAACGCTTGCTCTTGCCGAGTGTGATATAGTAGCGATAGATCGCGCTTGCCGTTGTCGTGTGTTTCAGACTGTAATAGTCCGAAAGACCAAGATTCATATCCTCACCAAGATTCAGATCGGCATTATGCACTTTGAGCAACTGTCGGTTGTAGCCTGCGCGCGCACCAAGAGCCATATTATCCTTGATGGCGTAGGCGAACATCGGGCTCACCTTGAAGTTGTAACCTGTTGAATTGATATCCTCGATGACCAGAAATTTGTAGTTCTCGTTGTCGTGGGTCGAGTACGAAACATTGCCGCCTACGATCCATTGACCTTTGGGAACAAATACAGTCGAATTGGTCTCAATTCCTCGATCAAAATGCTGCGCGCGGGCACCGAATGTGCCCGCTGCGATCAGCATTATTGTCAGAAAAAGTTTTCTAAACATAGATGTTTGTCAGTAAAAATTATTCAGTTACGACATTCTCGTCGTAGATCAACTCGAAGTCATCGACCCAAAGTACACTGTTGTAGCTACCCGTCAGGTAATCACCCAATTTCGACGACGAGCACGAGATGATAATGTGAGTAGGACGACGCTCGGTATCCTTGTACTTCAAGCGGATAACCTCCTCGGTCCATTCGCTGACGCTCTCGCCCTTAACCAACTCACCGTAAGCGATTACAGCGTCATTGTTGGGATCGAACAGGGTCGAAACGTCGGTAGTATTTACCTGTACGGGGCTCTCTGACGAACCGCCAAAGGTCTTGTAATCCCAATCGCCCAGAGCTATGTAGATGTGGCAACGGTCGGGATCACCCACTGCGTGCGGAGTGGGGTCATTCGACGGGCCACCCTCATTGTGGGTAATTGCACCGCAAGTGTATTTGTAAGCGACCTTCATTGCTGACGGACGAGCCGTGAACGGACGGCCGAAATTAACCTTACCGCCCTTCGTACCTACGGTAGCTACGAACGAGCCAGAGAAGAGGTTACCCGGAGCAACCTTGTCGATGGAAAGGATCTGGATGCGCTTACCGCTCAACTTCGCCGACTTGGTGCCCTCGGCGTAGGTCGAAGCGTCGCTCTCGCTGATAACCAGACCAGCCATATCGGCAGCCTTGTTACCATTGCCCCACCACGAGGTGCCACCCGTAGCGTAGGGCATAGGCCAACCCTCGCCCGAGTTCCAATCCTCCATACCTGCGTTGGGGATGGTTGCGATGTGATCGGTCTTGAAGGTCTTCGACGAGCCTACAGCCTCGCCATTTACAACCAACTGATACTCGTATGTGGTTTCGGGAGCCAGACCCGATGCAACAACCGAGAAGAGGTTATCACCCATCTTGGTAGCATCGATAACGGTCCACTCCTCGGTGCCCTGTGCGCGTACCTGAATTGCAATGCCCTCCGAGCCGAACTCGCTCTCCGAAACATTTGCTTTGAGGGTAGCGTGGGTAGCCCAAACCTCCCACTTGCCTACGGCTGCAACGCCCGTAGGATCGGCCTCGAAGATGATGTTGTCGTCGATATCTTCGGTGGTCTTTACGACCGCGATATCGAATACGAGGTTGCCTTCGGGAGTGCCCTTGGTGTAGGTGAAGGTCAGGTTATACTTTTTACCCTTCTCAACGCCCTCGATTGTGCCCGTCTTCGAGAATGCGCCATACTTAACGTGCGTACCCGAGAACTGCCACTGCAAAGCGGTAACACCCTTTGCCAGCGTGAAGTAACCGGTCGAAGCGGTCGAGTTGTTGAAGGTCAGAGCCTTGTCGTCGGTCAGCTCGCCACCAACTACAGCCTCGTACGACGAGAACTGATCGGCGATTGTTGCATCGAACGCAACGGCTGCGATGACGTTATTGATGCGGCACTCAACGCTGATAGCGGTAGTTGCACCTGCGCTGATAGTGAACGACTTCGAGCCCTTGTAAGTCTTATCGGTGAACGACGCTGCGCTCTCGGTACCTGCCAGAACGTCGCAACGATACTCGCCCGTAGTGAGCCACATTGTCGCGGGAACTGCATCGATACCTTTATAGGTACGAATCAGACCCTCCGAGTTGTAGATATTGATTGTGCAATCTGCTGCCAGCTCCTCGGCCGTAGCGCGGGTCTGGTCATTGAACATCACTTTGAGCGAGAGTTCGCCCTTGCCCTCTGCGGGAGCGTTGTCCTGATTGCAAGAGGTCGCACCGAAAACTACGGCAAGACCTAATGCGATATACGTAATGATCTTTTTCATTGTTTTTCGGTTTGATTATGCATTAACTTTCATTTTGATAGTGGTCGAAGTGATGTTACCCTCTGTGTCGGTAATCTTCAACGTGAACGAGTGAGTTCCGGGGAAGCCCATCAACGGGGTAACAGCGCCCGAGAGGTCGAATGCGGTCTCGGTCTTACCAACCAAGCTCGAACCATAGGGCAGACCGAACATATTACAGATCGAGATCTGTGCCTCGCTCGGATTAACCAGATCGATAGGCGAGATACCCATTGAGAGTACGTCGTTCTTGAAGTCAGCGTTGTCCGATGCGATATCAACCGACAGACCTGCGATACCCTTCGGTGCCGAGATGGTAAAGCCGAGCTGCATACCGTCGGTAATTACGATAGGAGCGGTAGGAACCGAGCCACCCTTGTAAATAACCTTCGGAGCGTCGGGATTCTGCTCTTCGCCCTCACCTGCATCGGGATCGGGACCGATAACCTCTTCGCTGACATCTACATTATTTGCCAACTCCTTCTCGTCGCACCAATCCTCGACAACAACATCGAAGGTAGCGTCGCCCTCCTCATTTACGGTCATGATGAAATTAATCTTACGCCACTGACCTGCCTTTACGTCGGTAAATGCGCGGGTCATAGTTGCGTAGTTGCCATCAACCGTACCGGAGAACTTAACGGTCATTGCGTTCGATACCTCGGGAGCTGCGAAGTAACCGCACTGCGACTCGCCCTTTGCGAAGGTCAGCGCGCCGTTGCCGATCTCGACAATAGCTTGGCAATCATCGCCCATAACGGCCTGCATCGCCTCGTTGTAAGCTACCGAAACCTTGATGTTGATCAAACGGCAGGTGATTACGCCTACGTCGGTGGTCTGATCCTCCTCGATAACGATATTATTTACGGTTGCGCCATAAACGGGAGCCTCGAACTCTGCTGCCGGAATATTCGACTGCGACTGAACGCTCATCGAGTAGGTGCCTGTGGTCAGAACGATGCTTTCGGGCATCTGTCCATAGATGTAGTCATCGCCCACCTGGTCGCCATTAGCGTCGAAGATGCGGATAACGTAGTTGTATGTAGCCGAAGTGGCTGCACGTGAGATGATGTCGATCTCGGTCGAGGTCTCAACTTCGAACTGCATAAACGACAGAGCGCCTGTTGCATTCTCCTTGTCGCCATAGCCAATTTTGTCGCGCTCGCACGATACCAAGCCGAGGCTCAACACGAGTGCGCATACCGATAAGAGTTTGAAAATTTTCATATATCTTATTCTCTTTTTTTCAGTGTTTGCAAATTAAGTGAATTAGAGCGCGTCATTAAGTTCGATATCGACGGGAATCTCTGCGACGGGCTCGTCGTTGAAGCTGATCGTTACGGTTGCACCGCCTACGTTACCCGAATTTACATCAAATTTAACGGTGTAGAGCGTCTTTGCAACGATGCCGCTGAACGACTTCTCGATCTTTACGGTCGAACCGGTCTGGGTCGTAGCCGAGCCTGTAACGGTGAAGGTATAGGGATCGATAAATGCGCGACGGGTCTCGCCTGCTACGAAGGGAATCTCGGTACCTGCAGCCGTAGTCAGCGCGAACGAATAGCCGGTGAAATAGTTCTTGAATGCATCGGTGCAAGCGACCTGAACCACAGCGTTAGCCACCGAAGCGGTGATCTTAACCGTAGTGGTCTGATCGTTGATGATTGCAAACTCCTTTGTGCCGATGAAGCAGGGAGTTTCGAATGCCTCTACTGCGGTCGAACCGTAGGTAGCAGTAGCCGAGTAGTTGCCTACGTTGTAGAGCGTGGTAACGTCATACTCGGCAATTGAGTTCCACTCGCCGATTACGCCGGTAGCGTCCGAGATCGTCAGCGAGAAATCCTTTGCTGCGGGCTTGGTCAGACCCAAGCTGGCACGCGTCAGATCGATGGCCGAGTCATCAGTCGAGAGCGCGATATCCAGACGGCCGCGACCCGACTCCAACCCATTCTCCGAGCAACCGACCATTGTCAGTGCTGCCACGAAGAGCAAGGCCAAAGTTTTGATTTTTGTCATAGCTGTTTTTTGTTTTTAGTTATTTGTTAGTTTTTGATTTTTTGTTATTTCGCAATTGAAACCTTTACGTTGTCGATGTAGAGCCAGAATGTACCATTTGTTGCACCGGCTTTGTGCTCGTTTGTGGTGAGCCAGGTCAGACGGGTGGTCGAACCGCAATTTGCCATAACGTAGTTATAGGTGTTCGATATGGTGGTATAAGAGCCTCCGACCTCGTTCAGGTAGAAATTGACGGGGAACGAACCATCCTGACCGCCGATACCCGACGTGTAGAAGTTCGTACCACTCTCGATAGCACCCTGCGTTGTGGTTGAGCCTAGATATACATATTGGCCCAGCAGCGGCATGCTGATAGCCAGACCGCCCTCCTGACGATCCATCGAGTAATCGAATGTCCAAGAAACCGATACATTTGCACCCGCTTTCAGACCACTCAACGGAGCGGTATCGACACGTGCGGGGTAGTCGGCACTTGTTTCGCGACGGCAAGCGATACGGATTGCTGTACCTGCGCTTGCACCGATACGACCTCCGCTCCAACCGTTGAGGAACGAAACGCCTCCCTTGGAGCCTGTCGAGAAGCCACTTGTGTAGCCGTCGTTCGAGCTGATGTCGCCCACAGTGCTGAAATCCTCATACAACAGATAGGGAACGGTCAAAGTGATGTCGGTAACGCGACCTGCTGCATAGTTGGGCAGAGTCAGTGCCTGCGATACGATGGCGTTCTCCGACTCGTAGGTAACGGTGATGGGCTGACCTGCCAGACCTTCGAGGTCGGTTACATCGAGGTCGTAGTAGCCATATTTGTCGAACGTTGTCGCGCAGTCGGCCACAGCCTCGCCGATAGCGGCTGTGAAGGTAACTTTAATAGGTTTCTCGCCGAGGAAGTTCTCGCCGATCGCAAAGCGCAGAATGGTGCGGTTGTCGGGCGAGCAGGTCAGACGTACGGGGGTGCTGCCACCCTCGCTCAAAGTGCGTGCGCCGAACGACTGCACCGAACGGTAGTTATCCGAGCGAACGGTGAATGTGATCTGATCGCTCTCGTTCATCGTTGCGGGGAATACGATTGCGTAGGCATATTTACGCGCTTGATCGCTCGAAGGCGAAAGACCCTCGGGGATCTCGATCGAAACCACCTCCGAACCGTTTGCGAGGGTTGCGGGAGTGGTTGCCGAAGTGTAATCAACACTTACATTACCGACAACCTGCGTCGGGAAGGTGATATCGATGCGACGAATCGGCTCGCCCATACCCTCTACATCGTCGGGTACGAACATACGGAGCGTATGCATCTTATGTTTGTAGGTCAGGCTGACCTCGCTATCCTCGTTTTCGAGTGCGCCACCCGTCGTGGGATAGGCTACGAGAATATCGTTCTTGCCGTCGAAATTGCCCTTCTGCAACTTCGAGATGGGGAATGTTGCGGTTGTGCCCGAAACAGATGCGGGTACGGGATGTACCGAGTAATAGGTGAAGTTGCCGTCGCCCATCGGTGCAATGTCGGTGGTAAATTCTGCGAATGTGCCGATCGAGTAGTAGAGCTTGAAGGGCTGGGCATTGAGTACGTTGCTTGTGCCGTTGTTGGCCCAAACTGCGATCTGATCCTCATTGCTCCAGGTGGTTGTAAGTCCATTCTCCGCCACCGACGTACGGCTGCTCGGCGAACCGCTTTTGATGCTGACACGCACCTTGTCCTGCGAAGTCGGGCGGTCGATGCCCTCGAAGCTGTCGCACGACACGAACAGCAGTCCGATGAGTGCCAGTAGAGTAAAGATTTTATTCATTGTATTATTTAAGTTATTCTTGCGTTATACGGTCATTGTTGGCGACCGAACACCATATCAATTAACGGTAACAAAAGTAGTTTTGCAAATAATTTAATCAAAAAAAAATCAACGAACAGCCCGATTTTCTCCACGAACACCCCGTTTTCGAGGATTTATATATTTGTTCGCGCGTATATGCGTGTGCGAATGAGCCGCCGTAGGTTGTGGTAGAGATGGGAGAGTAGCTTCGAAAGTGTTGTAAATGATTGATTTTATGCAAAATGACGTGTTGGGTCTATAGTCCGCAGCGATCCATTAACGCACGATCATTCAAAATCGCCTCGGTAGGCCCGTCGGCGGCAATTTGTCCTGCATGCATGACGACCGTTCGCGGACATAGTTCGCGGGCCATTGCCAGGTCGTGTGTGGCGATGAGGGCGGTGTGTCGGAAATCTTTGAGGAGGGCAATCAACTCCCTGCGAGCTCGTGGATCGAGTGCCGCCGACGGCTCATCCATAACCAATATCGAGGGTCCCATTGCCAATACCGTCGCAATCGCCACGCGCCGTTTCTCGCCGCCCGAAAGTTGCTGGGGCGAGCGTTTGCGTAGCGACAACGCACCGACAGCCGCAAGGGAGCTTGCGACGCGCTCCTCGATCTCCTCGCGTGAGAGTTGCATATTGGTCGGACCAAAGGCTACATCCTCTTCGACCGTGGGCATAAAGAGTTGATCATCTGCGTTTTGGAAGACGAAACCGATCGTTTGCCGAATCTGCGCAACGGTGCGCTTCGAGAGTGTTATGTCGCCCACGACTACACGGCCTCGAGTAGGAGTCAGCAACCCGATCGAGTGGAGAAGAAGTGTCGATTTTCCTGCGCCATTGGCACCCACAAGAGCGACCTTCTCGCCGTGTTCCAATTGCAGATTGACTCCGCGTAGTACCTCGTTATCGGCGGTATATCCGTAGTGGATCTCTTCGAATAGTATAAAGTGATGGCTCATAGCTTGTTAAATAGTGTTACGATGCGTTCTACGGGATGTGTGAAGCGAATGACCGACAACACGAGGCACCACGCCGTAAGGTAGATCGTATCGCGCCATTGCCACCTTTGTACTTGTTGTTCGTCGGGCATACGTCCCCGAAAACCACGTGCCCACATCGCCTGCGAGATGCGCTCGGAGCGATCGACGGTGCGCACCGTAAGCTCGCCGATGACCGCGCCCCAATCTCTGACAGGAAGAGCCCGACGACCGAAACTGCGTGCTTGTCGGGCTCTTACAAGCGAAAGAAGTTGTTCGAGTAAAAGAGATGTATATCGGTATAACATAAGAAGTTGCGTTGTGAAAACGGAGGGCAGGCCCAACCTCCGCAAGGCGCGACAGAGGGCGTTGTATCCTTCGGCGCGCACAAGCAGAAGCAAGGCCTGAACCGATAGCATTGCTCTAACGATGATCGAGAAGAACTCTATCCAACCGACGGCTATGATCACGCCCCCGATGGCAAAGATCGGTTCGCGGTTGTAGAAGATATTGAAGACTCCAATCACCGCCACAAATGGCAATGCAATGAGCGATTGTCGCGCGATGCATCCATATCTTACCCCTGTTTGTGCCGCAGTGATGATCGGAAATGCGGCAAAAATAAGCAGTTCCGAGAGTCGATTGATCGGAACGGATAGCATGATAATCAGATATATAAGCGAAACAATTGCTCGTGCTCGCAGATCAATCCTCGGCGCTTGTTTTCGTGTATCGTTCTGATTGCCTATCGCGCCTGATTCGAAGTTGGCAAGTCGCGCAAGCATCCTATGTAATTGCTCGCTCATTGTCGCCGAAGTAGCAACGAAAGTGAGTAGATCACCGCCAGCGTTGCTCCAATGCCGATAATGCCCGATAGAGTGGTGTTGTAGTCTGGCAGCAGAGCAATAGTCTGTTGCGTCTCGGCAGCGCCTTGATGCATAGTGCTTTGATGTTGAGCGAGTTCTTTACCTTCGGTGGTGCGTTCGATTGACCATTCAAGACCGTCGGGATCTGTCGATGCGATCGATCCTGCAATCGTTCCGCCGATAAGCGCGAGGGCTATTATCGCTGCAAAGATGAATGAACGACGTTTCGGCTCCGAGTACTCCGCATCGTGTAGCAAATCAGGTCGATAGCGCCGCAATGCTGCAATTACGGCCGCAGTTGCAAGCCCCTCGCCAAGCCCGATAAGCAGATGAATTGGGAGCATAAATAGGATAAAACGAGAGTATGGCAGCGCAGTTATACCCGACATTTCGGTCTCGATCGTAACGGCTAACGCTCCCATTGTCAATGCCGTTATCGATGCGGCAATCGATGCGGCACCCCAGCGCAATGCCGATGAAGAGTGATGCACCAAAGGTTTGAAAACCAATGGATAAGCGACTAAACACGATAGCGCAGCCATATTCACGACGTTACATCCAAGAGCCATCAGCCCGCCATCGGCAAAGAGCAAACATTGAACGACAATCACCGATGTCAGCGTCAGAAATCCGGCCCAAGGACCGAGAATCGCCGCGAGCAGAATACCTCCGACGATATGTCCGCTTGATCCCGTCGCGGGAATTGCGAAATTGAGCATTTGTGCCGCAAAAATAAGCGCACCCATTACACCCATTAAGGGAACGATGCGCTGTTCGCGCACCTCCTCTATCGGGGTGTCGATGCTCCTTTTGCGAGTTGTGCGGCTCACTTGTCGCGTGGCGATACCCACCAGTGCGATGGCGATAGCTGAGGTCGCGGCAAAGACCGAAGGCGAGATCAAAGCGTCGGACATATGCATAGTAATCAGTTGTTTAATGGTTGTTTTGAATTGCGTGATGGCTTTGCTAAATGGTGTTTGTTGTTGGGATTCCAATTCGAGTGGTCGGGCTTTTCATCCTTGTCGATGGCCAGCAACGGCAGCAGAAAGAGCCACGTCGTAAAGCAGAATGGTGCGGTGAGCGTCGCAATGCCGAGTGGTAGCAGAAGCACATTCATAGCCGCCTGCATAAAGACCGTAACAATAGTCGCGACGATAGCCCACATTGCGGAGTGCAGACCGGGCTTATAGAAGACTACACCGACGGCCATTGCACTCAATACGGCACTGAAGCAGTAAAGACCATTTGCCACTTCGCTACCTGCTGCACCGAACAAAATTGCCGTCAGAAGGGCCAATGCCGAGCCGCCGAGAGCCGTCAGAGCCGCGATGGGCGAACTTATTGCAATGCCGATCAAAAAGAGTGCGCCCGTTACCCATGAGTTAATTAGGAACACTTGCGAAACACCTTTCAAACAATAGATTACGAGATTCTTGAAGTGCAGATCGGCCACCGATGAAAAGCTCTCCGGAAGCGACGGATCGGGCAGATGTTCGGGCGGCATCGAATTCATTGCGCGCGCTGCGAGGATGAAGATCCAGGTGCAAAAAACGAAGGGCATTGTGAATGAATTGACTCGCCAGGGAGCCATCACGTTGTTCATTCCCGTTCGTACCCATACAGTCATTGCCGAGCAGAGCACAAGAGCAATCCACACCCAGAACGTGTTGCCGAGAAAGGTCGGAAAGGCGCATCCGACAAGCACGCCGTTGAAGCCCCAAAGTCCTTGTCGGCCATCTTCCGAGGGCATATCAATCATATACCCGGTCAAGGTCGAAACGACCAGTCCGAGCAGTGCTCCCCACGCCACTTCGGGCGTGTGTGAGGCGTAGGCACCCCAGAAGATACCTACCAAAAAGAGAAGTCCCGTCCATGCACTCGGCTGAAACATAACCTGCCCCGCCCCGCGAAGCAGTATGCGTATTTGTTCGAGTAGCGAGAGCCGACGTAATTCCTCGTTTAATGAGATTTTTGACATCATAATAGGTTGTTCTTTAGGTTGTTGATCGTTTATCGCCAAGGAAATTCAGCGGGCAGCTTGACCCCCTTTACCTCGTGCCGCACGATTGAGCATAGGTCGCGTATCTGGTTCTTAACTTCGCTTGTGTCGTTGCCCATCACTCTGAATGTCAAACCGCAATGCGAGGGTAGGCGACTGACCGATGTCGAAAGCGACCGAGTGCGGTCTATAAAGGGCTGCACTCGCTCATAGACTGCATTGCTAATCACCTCCGGCGCAATTAGGAAGCAGTTGCCCAACAGCTCGAAATCTCCCATTCGGGCAATCGAATTCGGATTGATTTTTTCGGGCTCGATGATCATTTTCTCGACAAAGAGTTCGCGGCGATTGGGACGCGCAGCAGAGGTCTCGATCGAGATGATATCGTAGGCAAATCGCTCCTCGTCGCTCATATGACGGCGACCACTTAAATAGATCTCCGAGAAGAAGAGGGTTGCCGACTGTTCGATCACAATGCGCGTGCGAGCGACATAGCGCGTATGACGGCAGGGGATCGTCGGTTCGGGTAGATATTCGAGATATGCACCCTCTTCAATATCAAAATGTTGCGATAGCGATGAGTAATCGTTTCGCATCTCGGCGAGCTTTGTGGCCGCCCCTGTCGATATGTGTGCAAAGGCGTTGCGACGCACCGTAAAATGGTGCTCATAGCGGTCGCCATCGACATTCGGACCACCCGACGAGAGGATATAGACGCATGGCATCGAGGGCATCTGCTCGTCGAAGTAGAGCTCCTGCTGCGCCACAATCGGCGTATGTCGCTCCAAATCGCGCAGTATCGAACGTCCTTGCGCATCGAGTTCAAAAACCATTCGCAGATAGCCGCGCTTGCCTGTCGAGCCAGATGGAGCACCTTGACGTTGAGAGAGATATGGCGCAACTTCACGTGGCGGATTCATCGGCTTTTCGGTGTTGAATGTTGTTCGAAATTGCTATCAAAGAGAGCCATTCGACGAATCAGGTCGAGCAGAGTGTCGATACCTTCGCCCGTGAAACAGTTGGTAAAGACAAAGGGGCGTTCGCCACGCATCGCTGCCGAATCGCGTCGCATAACATCGAGCGAAGCATGTACGTAGGGAGCCAGGTCGGTTTTGTTGATTACCAGAATATCGGAGTGCGAAATTCCAGGTCCGTCTTTGCGCGGGATCTTGTCGCCTGCCGCCACATCGATTACATAGATAAAGAAATCGACCAGCGCAGGCGAGAACGTAAGTGTCAGATTATCACCGCCCGATTCGATCAGTACGATGTCTGCATCGGGGAATCGGGCCTCCATCTCTTCGACCGCGGCGATATTCATCGAGGGGTCCTCGCGCACAGCGGTATGGGGACAGGCTCCTGTCTCTACGCCGATAATGCGCTCCTCGACAAGCACGCCTTTGAGCATTCGTCGCACGTGTTCGGCATCCTCGGTGGTAACGACATCGTTCGTGATGACCAGAACTTTGTGCCCGAGGTCAAGAAGGCGCGGCGTGAGAGCCTCGATCAGTGCCGTTTTGCCCGATCCGACAGGTCCGCCGATACCTATTCGGCAAGTGTTGTTATTCATTGTAAGATAGTCTTTTACGGTTAATTCATGAACATTCGCGCTTTGCCTCGTTCGTGTAACGACGCGAGGGTGTCGAACATCGGAAAGAAGCTGTTGAGGTCGTCAATGTGCAGCTCGCGCACCTCCTCGAATAGTTGCTCGGTCAATTCACCGAGCGAACGAATTATCTGTTGCGTTTGCAGATGTGTGATACGCATACAGCGCAGGGCGGCATTTAGCGTGGTCGTCATCACTCCATATTGCATCGTCGCAAAGAGTGCTCGCTCCGATAATCCGCTGATCGAGAATATGATACCTTGTGTAACGGCATAATTCCCCTCGGTACGTTGTGCAACAATGTCTTCGAGCCATTCGGCAAGAAAAGGATCCGAGGTGATCTGTGCGCCCAATTCGGCCAATTTGCGACCGCAACGTCGGCTCATCTGGCGCATTTCATCGTTTAATTTGCTGCGTATAAGCCGATCGTCGATCGCGAGCAGAGCGTCGTAATTACGTTGTGCAGTGGTGCGCAAAGCCTCCAATCCGGCAATGCCGTCGGTTGTGGCCGATTGCCGCATCAGCTCCTCGACAAAGATAGCAAGCGACATTTCGTCTTCTACAATGCGCTGCTCGACGGCTGTTTCGAGCGTATTCGAAAAGGCAAACGACCCAACCGGCAGTGCCGAATCGGCAAGTTGCAGTAGGCGCATCAAACGTGTGAGTTCCATGGTGTTACATCTCCTTTTCGCTTTTGCGCGAGTGCGAGTGTGAATGCGAGTGTGAGTGTGAGTGCGCGTGCTCGGCTGTTGCGGGATCGGTGCCCCCGAAAAGTCGGCGTACCTCATGCGGCGCGAGGTAGGGTATCACCTCGGCACCACGTCGAAAATCGATGTCGATATATTCGATTCGGTGGGTGCGCATAACGCTCTGCATCACCTTTCGGTCGGTGGTCAGTGGCACAAAGATCTGTGAGCCTTTGACAACGGCAGGCCAATGTTGATTGCCTATTGCGTGTCCGAGTTCGAAGGCTGTCCGAGCGATAAATTCGGGAGTGAAACGCATAAGACGGTCGAGCCTAATGGCCATCACTTCGTGCATCATCACATCGACAACCACTGCGCGATGAGCCTCGTGGTCATATTCGAGAATGTCGCCGTCAGAGAGTCGTTGCCCACGCGAGAGTGAGATAGCATACTCCGTTCCGTGGTCGCTTTTGGCCACAAGGCGGCTCTTCTGCGCGGTCCATTGATCGAGTGTAATGGTCTCGACCTGGACCGAGCGCAGAGCCTCTATCCACTCGTTAGAGTGCATATTGCCAAGTATTTGCGTATATACCTTCATCATTTAGCTAAACCAATAGAGCTGTCCGAGAGCTGTTCGCTCGGTCGGTTTGACGTAGGCGTGTGCTCCCTCGATCATAACCTCGAATGTTTCGGGATTGACGTCGATGCGGGGTCTTGCACCGTTGAAGAGCATATCGGCCTTTGTGAGTTGGCGAGTGCGTCGTACGGGGCAGACCATTCGTTGCAGACCGAGGCGCTCGGCGATACCGCTCTGTGCCGCCGCATTCGAGACGAACGAAAGACAGGTCGGAGCCATTGCTGCGCCGAAAGCACCGAACATAGGTCGATAGTAGCAGGGCTGGGGCGTAGGCAGTGAAGCATTCGGATCACCCATATTTGACCAATTTATAGCACCGCCTTTGATCACCATTTTGGGCTTTGCACCGAAGAATGCAGGCTCCCAAAGTACCAGATCGGCAATCTTGCCGCGCTCGATCGAGCCGATGTAATCCGATACACCGAAGGTAATAGCGGGGTTGATCGTAACCTTCGATAGATATCGAAGCACGCGGAAGTTATCGTTACCCTCGGCATCCTCTTTCAGACGACCGCAAGCCGACTTCATATAGGAGGCCATCTGCACCGCTCTCATAAACGACTCGCCTACGCGACCCATCGCCTGTGAGTCGGACGAGATCATCGACAGCACGCCCAGATCGTGCAGAATGTTCTCTGCGGCCTGCGTCTCGGGTCGCACGCGGCTCTCGGCAAAAGCGACATCCGACGGAATCTTCGGGTTGAGGTTATGGCACACCATAATCATATCGAAGAGCTCGGCTTGCGAGTTGATACCGAACGGAAGGGTCGGGTTGGTCGAAGAGGGGAGTACAAAAGGCATTGATGCAACTTTCAGAAGATCAGGCGCATGTCCGCCACCTGCGCCCTCGGTGTGGTAGGTGTGGATCGTGCGACCGTCGATCGCCGCGATTGTATCTTCGACATATCCGCTTTCGTTGAGCGTATCGGTGTGGATGGCCACCTGCACGTCGTATCGGTCGGCAACGCCGAGTGCGGCACGTATCGCGGCGGGTGTCGAGCCCCAATCTTCGTGAATCTTCAATCCGCAAGCTCCTGCCTCGATCTGCTCGATCATCGGTCGGGCGGTTGAGCAATTGCCCTTGCCGAGCAGTCCGATATTGACGGGCAGCCCCTCGAACGAACGCAAGATCATCTCCGTCGCCCAGCGACCTGAAGTAATTGTGGTTCCGTTGGTTCCGTCGGTCGGACCGACACCGCCGCCAAAGAGCGTTGTTATACCGCCACTCAATGCCTGGTAGGCCTGTTGAGGCGAAATTACGTGTACGTGGCCGTCGATACCGCCAGCGGTGAGGATCAGATGCTCGCCCGAAATGGCATCTGTCGCAGCTCCTGTGATCAATTCGGGCGATACCCCCTCCATAGTGTTGGGATTGCCCGCCTTGCCCAGACCTGCAATGCGACCATCTTTAATGCCGACGTCGGCCTTCACAACGCCCTGAATGGGGTCGATAACCGTTACGTTTGTTATCACCAGATCGAGTGCGCCCTCATCCGAGGTGATTGTATTTGCAAGGCCCATACCGTCGCGGATTGTCTTACCACCACCATATACTGCCTCGTCGCCATAGGTGCGCAAGTCGCGCTCGATTTCGACATAGAGGTCGCTGTCGCCGAGACGGATCTTATCGCCTACGGT
Source organism: Rikenellaceae bacterium (assembly GCA_017425655.1). Taxonomy (GTDB): domain Bacteria; phylum Bacteroidota; class Bacteroidia; order Bacteroidales; family Rikenellaceae; genus Alistipes. The sequence continues at coordinate 20,455 of JAFPAT010000083.1, forward strand.
CGGACCGAAAAGATTGTTATTTTCCTGACGCGAAATTTTAGCCATAATTAAGATTTTGAAGTTTTGTTACATTTCTCGTTGCAGCAGCAGGCGAAGCCCTCTCGGTGCATACGTGCGAAGGCAGCTGTGCGTGTGGGATAATATACGGGGTCATCTTCCGTGCCGGCATAACCCATTGTGAGCGAGTTGAATCCGATGAGTCGCTGCTTGCCCGCAAAGGGTACGACCTCCACCTCGCGCTCATCTCCCGGCTCGAAGCGAATTGCTGTTGTAGCGGGGATATTCAGATGCGTGCCGAAGGCCTTTGTGCGGTCGAATTCGAGATATCGATTGACCTCGAAGAAGTGGAAATGCGATCCGACCTGTATGGGGCGATCGCCACGATTGCGCACGCGGAGCTTGGTTGTCGGGCGACCTGCGTTATATTCGATCTGTTCATTGCGAAGTATTACGCCTCCGATTGCGACACCATCTTTGGGCGTGTAGCCCTTGTCGCCGCCATAGAGTGCAGCGAGCGAATTTTGAGATGTTTTCTTTGCCATAGAGTTTCTCTATTTGATTGGTTTGTGGATACTTACAAGTCGTGAGCCATCAGTAAAAACGGCCTCGACCTGCAACAGATCGATCATATCGGCTACGCCCTCCATTACATCGTCGCGTTTGAGTACGCCTGCGGCCAGGGTCATCACCTGTTCGACTGTTTTACCTTCGCGTGCGGCTTCCAAAGCGGCCGAAGTGATGTAGGCGACCGCCTCGGGATGGTTGAGTTTCAGACCGCGCTCTTTGCGTCGTTCGGCAATGGCACCGAGCGAGAGCAGCAGTAATTTGTCAATCTCTTTTGGTGTAAGATGCATAATTAGAAAAATTAGATTAGGGAATGAATTTGGCTTGAAGGGTGCAAATAATATGCCATCGGATTTGGAGAACTTCCAATACGGCATTAATTTTGTCAAATATCGAAGAAACCAAAATGAACAACGACAAATGATAAAAATGATGCTTTTGGCAGGTACAGGTGGCTTTGTAGGCACCTGCCTGCGATTTCTGACCGGTAAGATATGTGTGGCACTTGGTGCGGCGGTCTTCCCTTGGGCAACACTTGTGGTAAATGTGGTGGGTAGCTTTATTATAGGTGTGCTGTTTGGCGTTGCCGAGCGTACAACTCTCATTACAGCGGCGATGAATGCGCTGCTTATTACGGGATTTTGTGGCGGTTTTACAACCTTTTCATCATTTTCGCACGATATGTTGGGTCTAATCGAGCAACGACAATATCTCTACTTTGTGCTCTATGCCGCATTGAGCTTTGTGCTTGGATTGGTGATGGTATGGGCAGGTCGCGAGGTAGTGATGCGAAGCGTGTGATGTGCTACGCTTTGCCCGACAATAAAAAAGCGAAGGTTCCGTAATCGGGGCCTTCGCTTTTGTGTTTTAGATAAGAGATAACTTATTGCTTATCGAGTTTTCGAATAAAGTCGGCTAAACGGTGGTTTAGCTCTTGTACTTCGGAGAGCGCGTTCCAAATGCCATCTTCCGAGAGAACGCCTCGTTTTAGATCGTCGGGCAGCTTGCCGTCGGCATCATCGTCGTAATCCTGTCTCCACTCCTTGCTACCGTAGTAGCTACCGAGGATCTCGATCTCGCCCTGCACCTTCGCATAGCGATCGAGAGCCTGCGAGAGTTCTCCCGTAACCTCTTGAATCATATCGAGCCTACGCTCCATCTCTTCGATCCGTTTTTGTTGATCTGGTGCCATAATCGGGTGGTGTTAATCTTTTAGAATAGCTCCAACTGACCGACCGTATGGTTGAATGTCAAGCGGTGGTAGGGCGAAATGCCGTGTCGGGCGATTGCCTCGCGGTGGTCGCGAGTGGGGTAGCCCTTATTCTTTGCCCAACCATATTCGGGGAATTCGGCCGCGATGCGACGCATATATTCGTCGCGGTGGGTCTTTGCGAGCACTGACGCTGCCGCAATATTGGCATACTTGCCGTCGCCCTTAACGATGCACTGAAAAGGCAAAGTTAGCGAGGTGTAGAAGCGATTGCCGTCAATTGCCAAAAACTCCGGCTGCGGATTCAATCGCTTTACAGCCAGCGTCATACCTTCGAACGAGGCGTGCAGAATATTGATCTGGTCGATGCGCTCGGCCGTAACCTCCTCGACTGCCCACGCGATAGCTTCGCGCTCGATCACCTCGCGCAGCAGGTCGCGGTTGCGCTCGCTCATCTGCTTCGAGTCGTTGAGCAGAGGGTGGCTGAAATCGGGCGGAAGAATAACCGCTGCCGCAAATACCGAGCCCGCCAAGCAGCCACGCCCGGCCTCATCGCAACCCGCCTCGATCAGCTCGCGCTGGAACGAGGTTTCAAGCAGAGAGTGTGTGCCTCGCGCCACCATCTCTATTTTTTATTATAGGTGTTCATCGTCATTGCCGCGCCTACCGAAACAAACGAACGAATGGCATCGACAGCCACCTTAACACGTTCGGGCATCGCCTTGCGCTCCTCGTCGGTCCATTTGCCCAATACGTAATCGACCTGAAAGCCCTGTGGGAAGTCGCCACCAATACCGAAGCGGATGCGCGAATAGTTGTTGTGGCCGAGCAGTTCGTTGATATTCTTCAATCCGTTGTGGCCGCCGTCGCTACCTTTGGTGCGCATACGCAGTTGTCCGAATGGCAGAGCAATGTCATCGACGATAATGAGTAGATTCTCTACGGGGATCTTCTCGGCATCCAACCAATAGCGTACTGCCTTGCCACTCAAATTCATATAGGTCGAGGGCTTGAGCAAAATGAGCTGTCGGCCGCGGTGCTTGCACTCGGCTACGGCTCCGTAACGGGCGGAGCTAAAAACAGCACTGGACGCCTCTGCGAGGGCGTCCAGTACTTTGAAACCAATGTTGTGACGGGTTTCGGCGTACTCGGCACCGATATTTCCCAGTCCTACAATCAGATATTTCAACTCGATAAAGTTTTTAAGGAGTTGTTGTTTCGGTTAATTACTTACCGCGCTGCTGCTCTGCTGCTGCACCACGCGAAGCACGAGTTACACGTACTGCGCAAACTGCGGTGGTAGCGGGAGTCAACATAGTCAGGTTCTCGTACTGCAAGTCGCCAACGAAGATCGACTTACCAACGCCGAGCGAAGTGATGTCGATAACCAACTCATCGGGCAGGTTCTCGATCATACCGCTAACGCGGATCTTACGCTTGCTCAAAACGAGCTTACCACCGGCCTTAACGCCCTCCGAGTTACCGGTCAGACGTACGGGAACGTCGATAGCAACGGGCTTACCAGCCTGAACGCGGTAGAAATCGATGTGCAGAATCTGCTCACGAACGGGGTGGAACTGAACCTCGCGCATAACGCCGATCTCCTTCTTGCCCTCAACGTCGAACTCAACGATGTACGAGTTGGGCGAGTAGATCAGGGGCTTCAGAGCCTTTGCCTCAACCGAGAAGTGTACGGTCTCCTCACCACCATAGATAGCGCAGGGTACCATACCCTCGCGACGAGCTGCCTTGCTGGCCTTCTTGCCGTAAACCTCACGCTTAACGGCTGCAATCTGGATAGTTTTCATCTTGTGTAATAAATGTTTAAGTTACTTGGGCATCACTCAACGCACGGATTTTCCGCCGTCCCATAAATGCTTGCGGGCGCAAAGGTAATCAATTTTTCCCAAAGCGCAAATTTTCAGTCAGATAAATTGCTTACAAGGCGAGGATATTACTTTGTGTTGGTGCTCTTTTTTCTGATGCCACCGAAGCCTCCCGTAGTAATGAGGAGGGTGTTGCACGTGCGTACCGTCATCGTGTTTTTGGTTATCTCGGCGCGGTCGATGAAGTAAAGGCGGTGTCCTTTGTGGAAGGTAAATATTATTGACCATACATCATTGATGTCGCGTTTCGAGGCGAGCTCGCTGAGATCAAGGGCCACATCGCTATCCCATTGAAATCGCTTTCGGTCGATGGTAAATACATTTGCTTCGTCGAGCGGATAGATGTTCTCTTGCGTTTGCATAAAATTATTGCGGCTCTTCTCTCCGTTGTAATCAACGAACTCATAATTAAATATTTGAGCATACATTCCGTATGCGTAGTTAATGTATGCCGTATCTTTGACTACTCTTTTTGCGTAGGGTTTGTTCGAGTCGATGACTACAATGCGAACACCTCTATCGATGGCATTTGTAAGCGAATCGATGGGGTAGTGCGGATAGCGCACTTTCGAGGGTTTGTGTATGTAGCTATCGACCGCCAAAATGCGCTCTTGTTTGTCGTTATCGGGGTTGTGGCATTTGGTTACAAAGATGTAGTCGTACTCCTTCTGCCAGCGATCGTATGCACGTTGTAACTGCTTGGCCGACTTGCCTTTGGCGAACTCCTTCATTCTAATTGTCGGCGTCTTGTCCAAGTCGCTCTTGGGGAACACGCGATCAATCGGCCAATAGGCCTTGCCGTTTTCGACCAAATACATCTCCTTGCAACCGATTGCAAAAGTCCCATCTTTGGTCGGAATATTCAATGTGTAATAGGTAGCATTATCCTCATATTTCTTGGATGCAAAACCGATACTACTAATATAGAATACGCAACTATCCGCCACGATATAGAGCACTTTGCTCTCGGCCGTTGGGTTGGTCAGCGGAGTTGTCGGCTGGGCTGCGCAAACTGCTATCTGCATTACCGCTAAAACGAGTGTGAGAATATGTTTCATAGTAGTTTGATTTAGTGGTTTTTGCAAAGATAGGAAAAATCCCCCCCCCTGCAAGAAAGAAGCCAAAAAATGGCGTTTCGACACCTTTATTTATAGTTGAATCAGGAATCTCTTGCCGCGAATACGTTTGCCTTTGGGCAGCTCGATGAGGAGAACTTGTTCGACCTCGACTGCACGCCCCTCGCGCTCGGCAGGGATCCACAATGGCGCCCGCTTGACCGCCCGCACCACACGCTGGCGCAGCCGGTTGTCGGTCGATTCGATCAGCTCAGTCAGGCGCGCGCGACCGTCAATACCAACCACATAGCGATAGGCAACCCTCGCCGCAGGCTCATCGTCGCCCCACGCCACCTCGCGCTCGACCCACTCGCGGAACGAGAGCGAATCGGCAGAAAACTGCGGTTCGGTATCGTGTTTGAGCGTTACGACGATCACGCCGTCCGCCGCTCGTTCGCCATAGCGCGCCATAATGCTGTCGCTGACGGCTACCTGCTCCGAATGCTCGACACGTTCGGGGTCGATGCGACGCATCTGCTCGGCGGTATATTCCTCGCCATTAACGATATAGAGCTGCGCCGAGGCGCTACAAACGGCGAATAGCCCTACCAAAAATAATAGCAGTCGTTTCACCATTTATCGTTTCAAATATTCCACCAATTTCGCAACGGCACGTGCGCGGTGCGAAATTGCATTTTTCTCGTCGGCCGACATCTCGGCAAAGGTTTGCTCGTAGCCTTCGGGGCGGAAAACGGGATCGTAGCCAAAACCGCCACAACCTGCTGGCTCACAGGTAATCTCACCCTCGACACGACCCTCAAAGAGGTGCTCCTCGCCCCCCTCGATCAGAATTATAGCCGTGCGGAAACGTGCGCGACGATCCTCCTTGCCCTCCATATTGCGGAGCAGTAGGCGGGTGTTGGCCTCGAAGTCGTGGCCGTCGGTGGCGTAACGTGCCGAATGAACGCCGGGTGCTCCGTCGAGCGCATCGACCTCCAAACCAGTGTCGTCGGCAAAGCAGTCCAACCCCGTGCGCTCGTAGAGATAGCGAGCCTTCTGGCGGGCATTGCCTTCGAGTGTCGAGGCCGTTTCGGGGATATCCTCCGTGATGCCCATCTGGCGCGGAGTAACGAGTTCGTAGCCTTCGCCCAAAACGGCCTGTACCTCGGCGAGTTTGTGGGCATTATTTGTTGCAAAGATCAGTTTCATACGGTTTTGTGTAGAGTGTGTGGTTACTATTTTACAACCTCCATCTGTTGCAGGCGATAATCGACCGCTATTTTGTCGATTATGCTCTTAACAACGGTGTCGATATCCGAGCCGGCCGAGTAGTTGGCGGGGCAGACGTGATTGACTCGATTATCGTGAATGAGCGACGAAAGTCCCATCTGTGCATCTCGTTTATCGGGATTATATACCGCAATCGAGTGGCCGCCGAAGTTCTTTACAAGGCGCATGCAGGGAATATCGGTTGTACCATCGCCGACGTAAATCATTCGCTGGAAGGGTACGGGACGTTTGCTCTCCTCGATATATTGATTGACCAGCGTCGCATCGAAAACCGACTCTACGCCCTTGTTGATCTTGAAGATAAACTGCGTCTTGTTGGTGTAATTGACCGCCACGCCGGGCCAATAGGCGATGCCATCGACATCGTAGAGGAACGAGCAAGCGTAGATCTTGCGGAACTCGCCCGCGATCGACGTGCCCTCGATGATCTCTTTGATGCCCGACGAATTGATGTAGTGCAACATACGCACACCGCGCTCGGCAGCGTAGGCGTTGATGCGTGCAAACCACTGCTCTACACCATTATAGAGTTTAATGCGGCGACCCGACTCCTGAAATGCCTCGCGTTTGAGCGAGAGACCTTTACTGCGAGCCTCCTGTATCATTCGAGCCATATATGTAAGGGTCATATCGGCATCCTGCACACGAGCCAACTCGTTGCAATCGTGCCAAAACTCCTTGTTACTCTTGCCGATAGCGGGGATAAAATCATACTCCTGCATATTGCCCGGCGAGAGTGTTCCATCGAAATCGTAGATCAATGCGGCGGTTACTTGTTGTTCCATATTTCGTTTGTGTTAAGATTCAGATTGTAAAGGTAAGGTTTTTGACGGAAATTTCATTACATTTGCACAAAAGTAAACCATAAAAACCGAAGAAAACTATGGAATTAAAGGAGTTGCTGCACGTGCGTCGCAGCGTTCGTAAGTTCGAGGATCGCCCCGTAGAGCGCGAGGTGGTTGAGCAGTTGCTCAAAGAGGCTTTCACTGCCCCCTCGTCGCGCAATACACGTTCGACACGATATATGGTCGTTGAGGGTCGCGAAATGATGGAGCGTATCTCGCAGATGCGCGACTATGGCGCGGCATTTATGAAGGATTGCCCGATGGCGATTATGGTCGCAGGCGACGAGTCGAAGACCGATCTGTGGGTCGATAACTGCTCGATCTCGGCCACCATTTTGCAGTTGGCTGTTACTGACGCAGGTTTGGGCTCGTGTTGGGTGCATATCAATGGCCGTCCGCAGTTCAAAGCCGAGCCCGAGGGTAAGTCGGCAGAGGAGTATCTGCGTGAGTTTCTGCCTATTCCCGCCGAGTGGCGACCTTTGTGCTTCATCGCACTTGGTTACCCTGCGCAGGAGGTAGCTCCTCATTCGGAGAAGGACGACTCGGATAAGGTGATTTGGGTGAAGTAGAGCGATGGAGGTCAGACTCGATAAGTGGCTCTGGGCGGTGCGTGTTTTCAAAACGCGCAGCGATGCTGCCGATGCTATACGTAGCAACCGTGTGTTGGTCAATGATGCCTACGCCAAACCCTCGCGCGAGGTGAAGGTGGGCGACGTGGTGTCGGTCAAGAAGATGCCCGTTGTCTATCAGTATCGCGTTGTGGAGTTGGTGTCGAGCCGCCAGCCCGCCAAGAATGTGCCGATGTACGCTACCGACATTACGCCCCAATCGGAGCTGGATAAACTGAACGTGCCGCGCGAAACGATCTTCATCGTGCGCGACCGCGGTACGGGACGTCCCACGAAGAAGGAGCGTCGTGAGCTCGATTCGCTGATGGATAATCTCTACTACGACGAGGATTAACGATGGCACGTTTCGCGTTGGTTACGGGTGGCTCGTCGGGCATTGGCGAGCAGTATGTTTTGCAGCTTGCCGCCGAGGGGCACAACCTCTTCGTGGTCAGTAACCGCGATGAGGATAATCGTCGTGTGGCTGCTGCTGCGGAGCGCGTAGCCAGCGACAACGGTCGCTCAATTCAGACAGTTACGCTTGCCATTGATCTTACGGAGCCAACTGCCGCCGAGCAGATCTTCACATTCTGCGAGGAGCGCACCATTGAGGTCGATATTTTGATTAATAATGCGGGAATGTTGCTCTTCAATCAATTGGAGCGCACCGAGTCCTCGCGCCTTGACTCCATTATCGCCCTGCACTGCACCACGCCGACCAAACTTTGCCGATTGTTCGCTCCTGCGATGCGTGCGCGCGGTGGCGGTCATATAATTCTGATGTCATCGGTTACGGCTTGGACCCCCTTCCCGACAATCTCGCATTATGCCGCGACGAAGGCCTATCTGCGCAGTTTCGGTCAGTCGCTTTGGTATGAGTTGCGTGAGTCTAATATTTCGGTTACGACCGTCTTCCCATCGGCTGTTGATACCCCATTTTACTCGCTTGGCGATGATGCCCGCCGCTGGTTACGTCGTTTGGGTATAATGCTCTCGGCCGAGGATGTGGCGCGTAAGGCTCTGCGAGCGATGCGTCGCGGTCGCCGCAAGTGCCTGCCCGGATTGATGACCAAAATCGAGGCTGCGATATGCGCCATTCTGCCTGCGTGGATGTTGCTCCCCGTATTGCGAATTCCTGCTGTCAAAAGGATTCTTGAACGAATCTGACCAATCCTACAACATTGTAACATATCTCGCGCTACAACAAGCGTATGCCCAATAAAAAACGGCCTTCCCCGATTGTGAGGAAGGCCGTTGTTATTATGCTGATGTTCGACTATTTGTACTCGAATTTCAGCGGAGTTTTGAGGTCTTTGGTTGTGGCCGAATTCACAACAGTCCAAGTGGTGCCGTTGTTAGCCGAAACAAAGATCAACAGATAGCAGTTGTTCAAAATGACCGCCTGATTCTTGATTGCGATGTTGAATACGCGATCTACAGTCTCACCTGCCTTAACCGTACCCAGATCGTGGCCATAGTAGCTGTTGTTGCTCTTGCTATCAGCATAGCGCACTGCGTGGTTGTGGATATCGGTCTCTTTGCTGCTACCAGCCTGAACTCCCTTGATATTGTTCTCCAATACCCATACACCGATGCGATACTCTTTGGTATCCTTTGCCTTAACGCTTGTGCGAATGGTAACACTACGATTAGCCTCATCGAGGTTCATCGTTGCCGAGATACCAACCGGAGCAGCAGCAGCCTGCGCGTTGTTGATGTAGTTCTTCATATTTACAACATCAGCTGCAGTACCTACGCTGTTGAATACCTTTGCCATATCGAACATACCCATAGGATAAGCAGTAATGCCGAATGCAAGACCGAGGTTATTAGTATTGTCATCACAAGGAGCTGCGGGATCGTCGTTAGGAAGATTGTAGGTATGAATAGCTGCCCACGTGAACAAATCCTTATACGTAGCATCAGCCTCCAACTGCTCTAACGCCGCGATAAATCGGGGGCAGTTGGGGCATTTAGTACCGGTGAACTGCATAATCAACGAACGACGCTTGAACGAGGTGCTCGTCGGATTGGGATCCTCTGCACGATCGGGAATAGCCTCATTTACTACGGTAATCTTTATCATTCGATCCTTGGTACTCTCGGTCTTGTAGCTTGCCCAGAACGTGAACTCGCCGGTGGTTGCGCTCTCGAAGTAGGGCTGCTTGTAGCTCTTGCCATTGATCGTTACGGTGGTGGTAGGCAACGAGAGTTTGTTGTTCTTACCGTCGTAGATCGTGTAGTCCTTCTCGATAACTGCACCGTTGTAGGTAATTGTAAATGTTGCGCGAGTCTCACCAACTTTGAGAATGGTCTCATCGACAACCATTTTCAGACCCGAATTGTCGCCGGGCTGCTGTTGCTCGATAGCCTTTGCAGTTACGGTAACCTCGTTCGACTTAACGATCTTGCCCGCTGTCCACTCGTACGAGAAATAGACCTTGTAGGTGCCTGCGGTCGTAGTCGAGAAGGTCAGGTTGTTCAACGCTGTCTCCGCGCCATTGACATATGCCTTCACGTTCGTAACAGCCTTATCACCATACTTAACGGTAAAGACAGCCTTCGACTGACCATCGGCAGTAATCTCCGTGGGCGATACGCTTGCAGTCAGCTTCTCGGGCGTAGGTTCGGGCGTGGGGGTGGGCTTACACGAGATACCCATAACAGCCACAGCCATAACCATTGCTATTACACTAAAAAACTTTTTCATAGTTCTTAATCTATTATCTATTAAACTGTTAGAATGACGTAGTTAGCATCAGATTGACACCCGTATATGCGGGCTGGTAGCGACATACGCCACCCGAGCAGACGAAGCCTGCGCGGTTACGACCATAGCTAACCTGCACGCGCGTACGCGAATGGGTGAAGCTCAAACCACCGTTGTAGTAGTTCTTCTTGTTGAAGCCGTTAGCCTCGGTTGCTTCGAGGTTGTACATATCGCTGAAGAAGACGCTCCAATGGGGTGCGATGTTGAACTCAACAAGACCTGCAACCCAGTCGCCTTCGTAGTCGTTCGAGAGCAGATATTGAGCCTCCATACGCAACGAGAACTTCTTGTTGATCTTGTACATAACATCACCTACAAAGATATTCGATGCGTAGGTCGTCGATGGGATATATGCGCCCTGACCGTGCGAGGTATTCCACTCCTGACGTGCGAACATCAAGGTCGATTTCCACTGCTTGTTCCACTGACGCTCAACATCGACATCAATCTCACGCCACAGCAGCTCGCGCTTCTTGCTGGCGGTCTGGTACTCCTTCAAAGTGTATGCGGTCGAGAAGTTGGCGTGGAAATTCCAATAACGCTGACGGCTCTGCTTGCTACGCAGGGTGTAATATACATCAGCTTGGAGTGCCAACTCACCCTCGGCATTCATCTGGTAGGGGTTGAGTGAAGCCAACATATAGGTCTGCTGACGAGTCAGCGCGGGCAGATAGTTCAGCGTATTACCCATAACGCCGATATTGCCATAGACCGAGAGCTGTGTGCCCATCATCTCCAAACGACGCATCTGCGCCGAGATACTGAAATTACCGACATTGTAACCCAACTCGATCAAAGCGGCCGAGCCAGCTTTGGTAACATCCGGAAGACCCTGCATCAAATGAACATCCGAATAAACCGAGCCTACAATCACATCATTGCTCTTGCCTGCATACTCGCCACGCAACGAGAAACCCTTATAGTCGAGGTTCATACGTGCCGAATACATATTCAGATGGGGAGTTTTCAGACCATAGATATCTTGGAGGATATACATGGTCGAAGACACCTCACCGCTGGGATCAACCAGATCGATGTAAAGATCTTTAATCTTGCGATCGGTACGCTCGCGGCGGTTGATATAACTACCCTCGATTGAGAGCATAAGCTCTTCACTGCCAAACATATCTGACAACGATAGGCTTATATCGGCACCGCCTACCGTCGAGCGTGCATACTGCGAACCGATCCAACCTGCCGAGTAGTTGTTCGAACTACTGTACAGTCGCGGGCGACCGAACAGAGCCTTTACCGCAACGTAGTTGCCGAACATCGCCGTTACGCGAGCACCCTCAATTGAACTGTTGATACCCAACTGACGGTCCTCAAAACTACGGAATATCAATCCATTGCCAAACTGATCATAGACATCGCCGACCAAAACCGAATAGTTCGTATCCTGCCACTGAATATATTTCGAGGCAAGCATCACCTTCGGTTTGTCGAAGCCGTTGTTACGCAGGTCGTTATAACCCTGCAATGCGGGTAGATAGGCCTCGCCCTGCACGCCTACCGAGAAACGACCATTCACATAGTCGAGCTTCAAGTAGTCGTTCGAGCCGAACTTGCTGGGGTAGGTCGTACCGAGCTTTGCGTCGTTGACGTAGAGGATGTTATTCGATTCAAGACCAATGGTCATATAGCCACCCTTCTCGCCAAACTGAATTTGTGCCGAAGCGGTCATTGCTGCGACCAATGCGGTCAGAACCAATGCTATACGTTTCATAACCGACTATTTTTTGATAGTTTCGAGCAACTTCTCGAACAGCAACTGCTCGCTGCCGGGGGTATAGCCCGAGTGCGAGAAGACGATATTGCCCTCTGCATCAACCACAAAACTCTGCGGCGTGAGCGATACGTTCATTGCACGCTTCATTGCTTGGTTAGCATCGAACAGGCAGACGAAATCCCAGCCCATTGACGTTGCCTTTGCCTTTGCGCGTGCCTTCAAGCGTACGTCATCAACCGAAACGGCAACAATCTCGAAATCGGCCTCTTCGCGCCACTCTTCCAGAGCGTCGTTCATTGCGTTCAGCTCCTGAATACAGGGCTTGCACGCCAGCGACCAGTACGAGATAATCATCGGTTTGCCCACCAGCGAGCTGGTAGAGATCATTTTGCCGGCCTCGTTTTCGACTTTAACGTCGGGCAGCTGCTGCGCCGAAACGGTGAGCGAAGCCACGAGGGCAACTGCCAAACATAACAGCTTGTTCATAGATTTTTTGTTTTAATTTAGGTGTTCGCTATATAAACCAACAGTAACTCCCCTCGCGGAGAGTTACTGATTGGTTTAAGAGTATTGTGCGTAAATTATTTACGTACAGCGGTTTTCATTGCCTTGCGGAACTTCTCAACATTAGCCTTGAACTCGTCAACGCTAACCACCTTCATCTCAACCTTCTCGTAAGTGGGCAGAGCCTTAACAGCGGTGTGCGACTTGATCTTGTTAGCGGGCTTCATGTTGTAGAGCGAAGTGTAGTTGATGGGCTGGTACTGGATACCTGCATTAACTACAGCGGTAGTATCCTCCTCGGGTGCGGGCTCGGTCCAACCACGGGTCAGAACGATGTCAGCTGCTACGGTGCTCCAGCTACCCAGCGCGAACGAGCCGTAGCTAATGTAACCCATATTGGGATAGAAGTTCTCACCCTCGAATACGTAAGGCTTAACGGTGATGGTGTTGCCGTCCTCCGAGATCTCAACGGGGAACTGTGCGTTATCACCGGTTGTGGGATCGTAGGGCAGGAACGAAGTCTTTGCTACGCCAGCCAGATAGAAGTCATAGTGGTACTCTGTCCAAGCGGTAATAGGAGCGAAGTAGTTCACGTTGAAGGGTGCGGTAACAGTACCGTCCTCAGCAACCTCCAAGTACCACTTCGGACCGAAGTCCCAAACGGGCGATGCGTTGTCGTAGCCATTGTAGCTATCCGACGACCACAACTCGAAGGGCGATGCGTAGTGCGAGTAGGTCTTCGAACCCTCGTAGTTAGGCTTCTGAACGTCGAAACCGTTCATCAGGATACGGTTCTGACCTGCGGTCTTCGCGTTGAAGTTGTCAACAGCAGCCTTGAAGAGCTCGTACTGTGCATCAACCTCCTCCTTGGTGTCGTAAGGAGTTGCGTCGAACCAAGTCTGATATACGTCGTCGGTCAACTCTGCGGGATAGTCAACATCACCGATAGTAACCTTCCAAGTCTTGGTCGAGGGAACATCCTCGTAGATCGTCTCGTAAGTGTCGGGATCCCAACCTACATACTTCTTATTAACAACGGTGGTAGTAGCGGTCCAATCGCCTTCGAGCGAAGTGAAGTACTCCGAAGTAACGGGAGCCTTATCGGGCTCGCGGAGCGACTTGTTCGATGCGATAACAACCTCACCAGCCAGACCCTCGATGCTCTTCAGCATCACGCCCAACTTGGTTACAGCGTCCTCACGCGACCAGAACTCGAATACCATACCCTCGGCCGAGTTGATCTGTGCGATATCGTCAGCAGTCAGCTCGTTGCCGTTGTACTCCATAGCCTCAGCGGGAGCCTCGTCGAAACCAGCCTCAGCCCACTCGCGCTCGTAGTTAGCAGCGTAAACGCCCGATGCAGCATCCTGCGAAGTACACTTAACGTTGAACGATACGGTGTTCTGCTCGGTAACCTCCAACGGAGTGATCTCAACAACGGGTGCGGGCAGAGAGTAGTCGGGCAGAGCAACATCAACCGATGCAAACTGCTGATATCTAGCGTCGAGCGAGCCCTCAACCTTGTCCTTAGCTGCTACAACCAGCAACTTGTACTGCTCGTCCTTGTCAATCTCCCACAAGAATTCGCTCATATCGAACTCGATGTTAGCGCCAGCGAAGGTCTGTGCACCAACCATCATATAGCCAATGTACGAAGTGGTGAACCACTGCAAGTAGTCCTCGTTGTTATCCAAGTAAGGCATAATCTGCTCGACGGTCATCGGGTCGAGCAACATAACGGTTACGCGATCAGCGTTACCATTGGTGTTGATGCGGATCGGACCACCGTTTGCGCGCAGACCGCTCAAATCAACCGACAGGTTAGCATCGAGAGCCTCGGGAGCCTTGGTCTGGAACTTGATCTGCTTGTGGTAGCCAGTCCAGTAGGGAGACTCATCGGGCATCTGATCGGTAACGCCATAGTAGTAGTCATAGAGTGCAGTCAGGTAACCCTCCTGATCCATGAGCGGCATATAGTAACCAGGACCCCAGCCCCAACGGCCGTGAACATCCTCATCCTCCTCGTACTTGAACTCACCGAGAGCCAAATACTGGGGCTGACCGGGAACGATTGCCTCGAAGTACTGGATGTAATCACCCATCTCGTCGCTCCAAACATAACCGTGCTCCTCGTCGAAGATCAGAGTGGTGTCGCCCTGGAAGTAGTTGCCATAGTAACTGTCGTTCAGGCACAGCATCTCGAAGTCGGGCTGCTGGTTCATGTTATGCATGAAGATATCGCAGGTACCCCACTTGATAACGTTTGCGGGATCGGTCAGCTGCGGCTTAACGTGCAACTTGAACGAACGACCGGTGTTGTCGAAGATGGTCAGCTCCTCGGTGAAGTCGCCGGTAGTAGCCTTAACAGTCAATACGTTAGCGAACAACTCGTCGGTAGTAGCCTCCTGACCAGCGATGTAAACTACATATTCGGTGTTGGGCGACAACTCCTCGAACTTGATAGTGTACTTGCCGGTTGTGCAATCAACTGCAGTACCGTCAGCGAATACAACTGCTGCGTCGGGAGTGGTCTCGGGAGCCTCTGCTGCCTTAACAATTGTGTAAGCATACTTCTTGATCTTCACAACGTCCAACTCAATAGTCAGCGTCTGTGCGGTGGTTGCGCTCTCAACCAGAGTAGCAGCCATCGATACGGGGATGTCTTTGGTTGCGAATGCGAGCTCGAATACGGTAGGGTAGTAATTGCTACCTACGCGGCCAGCAACGTAAGCTACGTACTCGGTCTCGGGAGTGAGGTTATTCAATGCGATAACGTCCTCACCATCGATCATCTCCTTTACGGTGCCGTTTGCGAAAACAGCGTCAGCGGTCGGCATAGTAGCCGAAGCCTTGGGGCTAACGGTGTAAGCATACTCGGTGATGTCGAACGATATCACCTTGATAGCTGCACTCGTCAGAGTGGTCGAAGTAACCTCTGCGCCCATAGCGGCATCCTTGATCGGATCGTCCTGCTCACAACCCGTCAGAGCCAAGCCAGCGAACATTGCGCTGAACAGAGCAACTTTAAGTAAAAAGTTCTTCATTGTTAAAAATTTTTAATTAAACTAATTGATTGATTTCGTTAAATTTTGTTTAGCTAATCAGGTTTCTAATGTATATTAGAGGGCGCAATATACACATAATTTTCTAATAAAAAAAATCCAAAACCCGCGCCGATAGATACTTTGGTGGGATTTTAGAGGTAATTTAGTAGATATCGTCGTTTTAACTCGCTGATTTATAGTCTAATGATGATCGGCATAATATTCCAACTTTTCTTAATCTAAAAAAATAGCTTTGTATGAGTGATTATGCTCGAAAGTGATAAAACGATCGTTTTTTTATGTTTTATGACGTGGTAATTTTTGCCTAATGTCTGGCTGTTAGCGATTTAACAAAACGGCAGTTTGGTAGAAATAAATGTTTTAATTGTTCTTTTTCTCCTTTTCTGCTTGCTTTGTCGTACATTTTTGTCAAACTTGTCCTCCATTCTCTCGAAAGCGAACAGGAAAAAGCCCCGTTTTCGGGGCTCTCTTTCGGTTTATCGTTGTTTGCGATTTTTGGGGGATTCTTGCGGCTCCTTTGGACTGTTTTGCTCCCGCTTTTTGACAGCCGTTAGCCCTCTTTAATGAGATAAAATTTCGGCAATACGCTCCAACCACTCCTGATCGACAGCATCAAAAGTGGCTAAATCGCAACTGTCAATATCCAGCACGGCGATAATCTCTCTGTCGCGCCATATGGGCACTACGATCTCGCTTCGCGAGGCCGAACTGCACGCAATATGCCCCTCGAACTGCTCGACATCGGGCACCACAATCGTACGCTTCTCGCGCCATGCAGTGCCACACACACCACGTCCGAAGGCTATGCGAGTGCAAGCCAGCGGACCCTGAAAAGGTCCGAGTATTAGTTCGTTGCCCTCCACACGATAGAATCCGGTCCACCAGAATCCGAATGTGTGGTGGATCATCGAAGCTACGTTTGCCATACGTGCAATCAGGTCGTTCTCGCCAGCTACAACCGCCTCGATCTGTCGAGTGAGTAGTGCATAACGCTCCGCTTTTGTGCCATTGGCTATTTCGAGGTGCTCTGCCATATTTTTTTCTTATATATATTAAGGTATAAAAAGGGCCACGCCTTGGCGTAGCCCTCTCTATTGCGTGTGTTGTGGGATTTACATCTTATACTCCTGCCAGCTCTTGATCTGGATATTGCCCTCCTTCAACTCGCAGCAAGCCTCGATGAATGCGCTTGCCAAACGAGCGTTGGTAATCAGCGGAATATTGTGATCAATTGCCGCGCGGCGGATCTTGTAACCGTTAGTCAGCTCGCGGTGAGTGTGGTTCTTCGGAATGTTCACAATCAGGTCGAAACCGTGATTCGAGATCATATCCATCACATTCAGACCGATCTCACCCTCATCGGGCCAATCAACTACGGTAGCCTTGATGCCGTGCTCTTCGAGGAAGCGCTGCGTACCCTTGGTTGCGAAGATGTTGTAGCCGTGCTTCTGCAATACCTTGCAGGGATCGAGCAGATCGACCTTCGACTTTGCATCACCCGACGAAACCATAATGTTCTTCTCGGGGATCGAGTAACCTACCGAGATCATTGCGGTAAGCAGAGCCTCGTTGAAGTCGTCGCCCAAGCAACCAACCTCACCCGTCGAAGACATATCGACACTCAATACGGGGTCGGCATTGTGCAGACGTGCGAACGAGAACTGCGACGACTTAACGCCGATCCAGTCGATATCGAATACGTTGGTATCGGGCTTGCTATACGGTGCATCGAGCATAATGCGCGTTGCGGTCTCGATGAAGTTGCGCTTCAAAACCTTCGATACGAAGGGGAACGAACGCGATGCGCGCAGGTTACACTCGATAACCTTCACATCGTTGTTCTTGGCCAGATACTGAATATTGAACGGGCCGCTGATATTCAACTCTTTGGCAATCTTGCGGCTGATCTTCTTAATGCGGCGAGCCGTCTCGAAGTAGATCTTTTGGGGCGGGAATACGAGTGTTGCATCGCCCGAGTGAACGCCTGCAAACTCGATATGCTCCGAAATTGCGTATTCGACAACCTCGCCATCCTTTGCTACTGCATCGAACTCGATCTCCTTGGCATTCTGCAAGAACTGCGAAACCACTACGGGGTACTCCTTCGATACCTCGGCAGCAGCTGCGAGGAATCTCTCGAGTTGCTCCTGATTGTAGCAAACATTCATCGCTGCACCCGAAAGTACATACGAGGGACGTACCAAAACGGGGTAGCCAACCTTATCGACGAAGTCGTAGATATCCTTCATATCCGACAACTCCTTCCACGCGGGCTGGTCGATGCCGAGTTGATCGAGCATACTCGAGAACTTGTGGCGGTTCTCGGCGCGGTCGATCGACAGAGGCGATGTGCCCAATACGGGGATATCCTGGTGGTAGAGCTTCATTGCCAGGTTGTTGGGGATCTGACCACCCACCGAAACGATTACGCCGCGCGGAGTTTCGAGATCCAAAACATCCATCACGCGCTCGAACGACAACTCGTCGAAGTAGAGACGGTCGCACATGTCGTAGTCGGTCGAAACGGTCTCGGGGTTGTAATTGACCATAATCGACTTGTAGCCCAACTTGCGAGCAGTTTGGATTGCATTGACCGAGCACCAGTCGAACTCAACCGACGAGCCGATGCGGTATGCGCCCGAACCCAGCACCACAACCGATTTCTCGTTCTTGAAGAACGGAATGTCGTGATCCTTACCGTCGTAGGTCATATAGAGGTAGTTGGTCAATTCGGGGTGCTCCGAAGCAACGGTATTGATTCGCTTAACGGTCGGCAGTACGTCGTTCTTCTTACGCAGCGCGCGAACTGCCAATGCCTGCTTATGCATATTCTCGCGGTTCTTGCCGACGAAACGGGCAATCTGGAAGTCCGAGAAGCCCAGACGCTTTGCATTCCACAGTACCTCGGTGGGCAACTCCTCGATCGAGTCAAAGCTACCGAGCACGAGCGAGTAGTCGTAGATATTTTTCAGCTTCTCGAGGAACCAGGGCGAGATCTTTGTCAGCTCAAACAGACGCTCGATAGTGTAGCCCTGCTTCAAAGCCTCGGCGATGGCAAACACGCGCAAGTCGGTAGGATTCGACAGCTCCTTGTCCAGATCGTCAAAGTGCTGGTTCTCGTTGCCAACGAAGCCGTGCATGCCCTGACCAATCATACGCAGACCCTTCTGGATAACTTCCTCGAACGACTTACCGATCGACATAATCTCACCAACCGACTTCATCGACGAGCCGATCTGGCGCGATACGCCTGCGAACTTGGTAAGGTCCCAACGCGGGATCTTGCAGATCAGATAGTCCAGATCGGGAGCCTTATATGCCGAGTTGGTTGTACCCATCTCGCCAATCTGGTCGAGCGTGTAGCCCAAAGCCAACTTTGCAGCAACGAATGCCAGAGGATAACCCGTAGCCTTCGATGCCAAAGCCGACGAACGGCTCAAACGAGCATTAACCTCAATTACGCGATAGTCGTCGGTGTCCGAGTTGAATGCATACTGAACATTACACTCGCCGACGATACCGATATGGCGGATAATCTTCACCGACAACTCCTGCAACATCTTCAACTCACCCTCGTCGAGCGAGCAGGTGGGAGCCACTACAATCGACTCGCCGGTGTGGATACCCAGCGGGTCGAAGTTCTCCATACTTGCAACGGTAAAGCAGTGGTCGTTGCGGTCGCGGATAACCTCAAACTCGATCTCCTTCCAGCCTTTGAGCGACTCCTCGACCAGAATCTGCTTCGAGTAAGCGAACGAGCTCTCGCACAGAGTTACGAACTCCTCTTCGTTGCGGCAGATACCGCTACCCAGACCACCCAGAGCGTATGCCGAGCGAACCATAATCGGGAAGCCGATCTTGCGTGCAGCAGCGATGGCATCTTCCATCGTCTCTACGGCCTGCGAGATAGGAGTCTTAACGTCGATTTCGTTGAGCTTCTTCACGAACAGATCACGGTCCTCGGTTGCCATAATAGCTTCAACCGACGTTCCGAGAACATCTACGCCGTACTTTTGCAGAATGCCGTTCTGGTATAGCTCCGTGCCGCAGTTCAGAGCGGTCTGACCGCCGAATGCGAGCAGGATGCCGTCGGGCTGCTCTTTTTTGATGATCTCCTCGACAAAGTGGGGAGTTACGGGTAGGAAATAGACGCTGTCGGCGATGCCTTCCGAGGTCTGGATAGTTGCGATGTTGGGGTTAATCAGCACTGTCTGGATGCCCTCTTCGCGCAGGGCCTTCAATGCTTGTGAGCCTGAGTAGTCGAACTCACCGGCCTGACCGATTTTGAGTGCGCCTGAGCCCAGCACTACAACCTTCTTCTTGGAATTCGTAAGATTTGCCATTGTTCAGTATGTATTTTGTAAATATTATTTCATAATAAATTCACCGTAAATAAGTGTGTTTTACGGTGTTAGCGTTTGCGTACGCGCGCACGCCGACAGTTATTCGTACAAAGATACGATTTTTTTCGACGTTTGAGCAGTTACAAGCGCCCTTTTTTTGCAAAAAAATAGCCGCTTACTCATTACGAGTAAAGCGGCTGATCTCCCATATTAACTTTTTCAAAACGATACCCCAAGCGTCGCAACTCCAACGCGGCACCGATTTGGTATAGAACTTTCGCTGTTCGAGCGAAGATGTAGAAGGCTTTGGTGCTCTGACCTTCGACCTGCTCGCGACGAATGAGCGTCATTGCCATATGTGCGCAACTGCGCATCATATCTTCGATTTTGGTCGCCTCCTCCGAATCGAGTTCCAGCCCCAAAACGTGCTGTACGATATGTTCATCCATATCGTCAAAACCGCGTTCGCCATGCAGAGCCTCATACTCCTCGGTTGCGTATTGCTCCCAATCCTCGTCCCAGCGATGTGCAACGGCCATACCCACGTAGCCTGCCCACGCGATTGCGGCGGCGGGGAAGGTGTTGATCTGGCTCACCGAGTCGGCCATATAGTGCGATGCGTAGTCGCTACTCCAACGCTCATCGATATCCTCCGAGGCGAGCAACGTGCCCTCTAACATACCGTGCGAGGTGCAGAGTTTGAGCAACTCGATCTTCAAATGCTCTTCGTATTCGTTGTAATATTGCGATTGTTCCATTGTTCTTGTTTTTTCGGGCGCAAAGGTAACGAAAAGAGAGAAATATATTGCTACATTACTCTCGGAAAATTTATTTTGGGATATTTGTCTGTTTCGAGCCTATTTTACGCTGTCGGGAATTTGGTCGATTTCGTAGTAGGTAGCTTCGATTGTGCCGTTGCTGATCGTAACGATCGTGATCCCCGCGCCGTCGCGTCCCAGCGTGCGCCCTGCAGGTCCAGAGGTTACCAACTCAATATCGTTATAAGTAGCTCGTGCGCACATATGCAGATGTCCTGCCAGAGCCATATCGACTCCAAACTGCTCAAATAGCGACAGATACCTCTCGCGCATATGTGGAGCGAGGTTCTCGTAGGTCTCCTTTTCGCTCGGCGAATTGACAAAAACAGGGTGGTGTGCCACAACGACTGTCGGACGGCGCGACGAACGTCGCAACTGCCGTTTGAGCCACCTGTACTCCTTCGCTTCAGCCTCGGTCTCGGCCTTGATTACGCACGAATTGTAACCGACAACGCGATAACCCTGCCCCTTATACACAAATCGATCGTGGCCGTATCGCTCGACGAACTCCCTAATAGCTTTGGCCTTTGCATCATTGCCAACGTCGTGGTTGCCAGGAAGATAATATATCGGAATCGATCTGTCAAACCTTTTGCAAAGTTCATCAAACGCCGCGCGCGAGTGTTCGGTCGGCCAATGAACCAGATCGCCTGCAAAGACCACGAAATCGGGCTGCAACTGATTGACCTTTGCGATTATACGCTCCATACGTTCCTGCTCGATCGAGTAATCTTCGCTCTTGGTGATAAATCCGAGCTGTGGATCGGCGATCTGCACAAAGAACGGGGTGCGCTCCTGCGCCTGCACAACCGACGCAAGCAACGCCACGACAATAGTAAAAAACAGTTGTTTCATCATCATAGTCCGTTAATCAAACATCACTCCGTCGCCGTCTGCATCGAGTGTTTTGGCCAACTTGTCGATATTCAGGCTGCGAGCCGATGCATCGACAATATCTTTATAAACGCCACCATCGCGATAGAGCGAATCGGGATTGCCCGACTGCTCGACACGTCCCTCCTTCATTGCGTAAATTATATCGCTATCAATGATTTGCGAGATGCTATGCGAGATGATAATAACCGTTCGGTTGCGTTTGATAGCGTCGATACTCGCCTTGATCTGTTCGGTGGCGATGGCATCGAGCGAGGCGGTCGGCTCATCAAGGAAGATAATCGGCGGATTCTTCAAGAACATTCGCGCAATGGCGATACGTTGTTGCTGACCGCCCGAAAGCAGTTGCGCCTTCGAGTCGAAGCCGTTGGGGAGCTTCATAATTTGGTCGTAGATGTAGGCCTTGCGAGCTGCATCCTCGACCTGCTCACGTGTAGCGTTGGGGCGACCGTAGCGTATATTCTCCTCAATCGAGCCGTCGAAGATGTGGTTCTTCTGCAACACCATACCGATATTATCGCGCAGGAAGTTGGTGTCGTACTCGCGCAGATCGACTCCGTCTAATTTGATCGAGCCGCAATCGGGTTCGTAGAATTTTACCAGCAGATTCAGCACGGTCGATTTACCCGCGCCCGACAGACCGACCAACGCGGTGATCTTACCACTCTCGATACGCATATCGATATCGTGCAGAGCCTTTGTGCCATTAGGATAGGTGAAATCGACTCCCGATAGCTCAAAGTTGCCCTCGATATGTTCGGGGCGATATTTTCCACTCGGCTCGCACTCCTCCTCGGCCTCCAAAATATCGAAGAAGCCCTCGGCATAGATCAGGGCATCGGTCATCTGGTCGAAGATACGTTGCAACTGTGTGATGGGGGCGGTTACATTCGAGAACAACATAACGTGATACATAATCTTACCGATGGTCATTCCGGGGTAGTCGATCATCACCAAATAGGCTGTCAGGATTATAATCAGCACCGTACCCACCTGGCGCACAAAGCTTTTCATTCCGTCGAAATAGAATGAAGTTTTGCGAACGAGCATTTGATTGTCCGTGAATTCGGTTTGCAGTTGCCACTGCTTGTCGCTCTCGATCTGTTCGCGGTTGAACGATTTGATGACGTTGATACTCTCGATGATGTTCATCACGCCGTGGCTCTTCTGCTCGCGGTAGGTGCGCATATTTCGTCGCCAGCCTTTCAGTCGGCGTGCCTGACGAATGGTGATAAGGATGTAGATCGGCACGATAAACAGAGCCGTCAAACCGACATAGAGGTTGGCTGCAAACATCAGGATCAGAGCCAGCACCGCGCTCATAAATAGCGGCAGCAGGTCGATAAAGAAGTTCTGCACGGTCGAAGAAAGGCTGCTAACACCTTGATCGATACGCGTTTGTAGCTTTCCTGTCTCGTTGTTCGTGCGCGAGAAGAAAGCCATTCGGTAGCGCAACATCTGGTCGATGACTGCTTGCGAGAGGTCTTTCGATACGTTGATACGCATCTTTTCGCCGAAGAAATGTTGCGCGTAGGTGATCAACGCCGAGAGGATCTCTTTGCCCAACAGAATGGCGGTAATGATCGTGAGGATCCTTGCGGCAGTGCTCCAAACCATTGAGTCGGTGTTGATTAGGCTGTTTATTGCATCCACCGTGCGATCGAGTACGACGGCATTGATCTGCGCGATAAACGAGCCGATCAGTGTCAGAATAAGCGTAAGCACAACCAGCCAACGATAGGGGCGCACATATGGACTGATCTTGCGAAAAAGAGTTATCAGATTCATCGAGTTAGGGTTTTACATTATCAATTTGCGGATGGCGATATACTACCTTTGAAGACAAAGGTAGCTAAAAAAACGATGTCGAAGCTCCTTGTCTCTATATTTTTAGAGCCGAAGAGCGCATTTTTGTTGAGTAGGCCTATTCGAAGTGTTGATAAATTTGCTTAAATTTGCAAATAGTGCGCGGATGTCGCGTTCAAAACTCAAATACCTAAAAAGGAGATTATGAAACGATCACTTCTTACACTGATTTGTTTGGCTGTGTCGCTTGTCGGCGTAGCTTTTGATGCCGTTGCCGGCGATGTCGTTTATGGCAAAAACTCAAAACTGAAAAAGGAGCGCCTTCTTGTCCCTTTTTTCGAGGATAAACCTGCTGCGACGTTGGGCGGACGAGCATTTATGATGCGAGCTGATACGACCGACTTCTGGTCGCTTGAAGATGTTATTGTTGAGGCGGTTACGGCGGGAAATGTTCCTACCGAGCTACGCTCTTTCCGCAAGATCGTTTTCACTACGCCCGTTGTCGATTCTGTCGAGGTGTTGCGTAAAAAACATAAGGTCGAGATGTGGGTACTGCCCGATTATGTGGCAATCGGTACGGATGACGATTTTGTCCGTATGCCGATGGGACCGATGGCGGCACAGCGCATTGCCGATGCTTTGGACTGCACTCTGCCTACGCCGTTCTTGGTCGATCGCATTGCCGAGGTATCGGAGGGACACGTCGATATCTTCCCGTTCCGACCGCTTGGTAGTCGCAACTGCCAACCGATTGTGTTCCAAGATAGCGACAATGCAATTAAGGCTCTCTTCAAAGCTCACGGCTATCGTTTTGGTCAGTTTATTTCGGGCTTGAAAAAGGACATTGTGCTGACCTATAAGATTATGACGCTTTCGGGCTATGATCGTAACGTGGCTATTTACGGCTGGCATCACCCCGACGGTCGCGCGCAACAGCCGCTATATGTGCGACACGGCAATTTCTATGTCGATTATAGCCATGGCGTGCGCCTAATATATAATAAGGTGAAGGTTGATGGAGTGGAGTACAATATCCGTGAGATTTTACAGTCGCCCGAACTCTACCGCTTGTTGAGTGATGAGCCGATGCCACTGACACAGGCGACATATATTGGTAAGCCGGAGTGGCGATAGTGTTCGGCGAGCAATACGCAAAGAAAAAGGGGAAAACCGTTTGGTCTTCCCCTCTCTTGTGACACCAACAGGACTCAAACCTGTAACCTTCTGATCCGTAGTCAGATGCTCTATTCAATTAAGCTATGGTGCCAATCCTTTGTTTTGCGAGTGCAAAGATAGGTCATTTTTTGTGTGCCACCAAATATTTTTCAAACTTTTTTAATTTTTTTGCGAAAAAAGTTCTTCGAGCACACTTGTAAGTTCCTCGATCGTCGCTATTCGTGCAACGATGCGGCCGTCGGGCGAAAGGAGGTAACTCGTTGGTAGTGATTCGATTGATAGTTTTTCGACGATCTCTGTGCCACACCCTTCAATGCCCGAAAGTTGCAACCACGACGAGGACTCGTCTTGCGAGGCGATACGCTGCTGTGTTGGGCTATTGTCCATCGAAACTCGACAAATCGATAACTTCGTACCCTCATACGGAGCTGTAATCTCGGCTAAATTGTGTGTGCGATAGCGGTCGTTGTGATTCCACGAGGCCCAGAAATCGATCAAAACATATCGCTCCTGGTCGAGTAATTGCTGCACTTCGGCAGGCAGATTGGAGATGCGTCGGCCCTCCTGCGAACGAGCGTTGCGCTCGATGCGCGTGCGTAATGGTGCGACAGCATCGGTGCGACGTACTCCCGACGTGAGCTCTGCGTAGAGCGTGCGTGCATCATCGATCGAGAGGTTGCGACTGATGCGTTCGGCCAGCCAGCCGCCATATAAGTTGTTGTGAGTCTGCGAGATGTATTTTCGTGCGAGAGAGTCGTAGGCCTGCTTGTAAGCCTGCGAGTACTCGCCTTCGGGGTGGCTCCACGCGAGCGAATCGACCTCGACGAGCATTGCTGTTCGTGCATTGTTCGAGATTGTTCCTGTTGCGCGATGTTCCTCGACGGTGATCTTCCCTGGCTCGATAAATAGCGCAGAGCAGTAGCTTACTTCCTCCGAACGAAGTTCGATGACGCTGCTTCGGGTTGCTTTGCCGCTGATGATATATCGCCCCTCGCTGCTATCCAACTCCAAACGCTCGACCATCCAGCCGCTTGTGTCGGGCAATTCACCTTCGGAGATATTGCCCTCGACGCGAAAATCGAAACTGCGCGGAGAGAACATACCGCCGCCCAGCGACCATACGATAGCCACTAACGAGATGATAATCACCAATATCGAGATAAGTCGAGTGCGTGTCATTTTATGGGTTTCTTAACTGCGCGACGCGGTGCGGTTTCACTTTTTAGTTCGCGATCGGGATTCTGGCGCAGGAACTGTTCCCATGAGCTGCTGCCACGTGCCGAGGTCGCTTTGAGTTTGCCACCCAGACCCTTCGCGCGCTCCGATCCTGCAAGAGCGTTGATTGTCGAACAGGTAGTGAAATAGTGGCATACGGCAACCGCCATTCCGTCTGTTGCATCAAGGCGTTTGGGGTCGTACGTAATGCCAAGCATTGATTGCAGAATGGCTGCCACCTGCTCTTTGGCTGCCGAACCGCGACCTGTGATCGACTGTTTAATGCGCGTTGGAGCATACTCCGCAACCGATAGTCCGCGACTCAATGCAGCAGCCATTGCCACTCCCTGTGCGCGACCCAATTTGAGCATACTCTGCACATTTTCGCCAAAGAATGGCGACTCCAAAGCTACCTCATCGGGCTGATACTCATCGATTAACGCCCCGACACGCTTGAAGATGTAGGCCAGCTTGTCGTAGGGGTCGGTGAGCTTATGCAGGTCTATGTCGCCGATCACAATGGCGCGTGGCTTGCGACCTCCCACCTCGAGAAAGCCGTAACCCGTGCGATTTGTACCGGGGTCGATGCCCATTATAATCTTTTTCGGTTGCTCCATCTGCCGAATGGTTGAAAAATGCGTCATACGTTGCACTCATCGAGGAGCCAAACATATGACGCACTGTGTTTTATCTGGAGATTACTCGCCCAAAACCTCGGCGATCTTCGCCTGAACCTCCTCGCCACGCAGATTAACTGCTACGATCGTGCCGTCGGGGCCGATCAGGAAGTTCGAAGGAATGCTGCGAATAGCGTAATCAGTAGCTGCCTGATTGTCGAAGTAATTAACGTCGCTAACGTGGATCCAGTTCATACCCTTGTTCTCAACAGCGCTCTTCCAAGCCTCTGCGTCGCGGTCGAACGATACACCATAGATCTCGAAGCCCTTGTCGTGATACTGCTTGTAGGTCTCGAGCAGATAGGGAACCTCGCGCATGCAGGGACCGCACCACGATGCCCAGAAGTCGAGCAGAACGTACTTACCCTCGCCAACAACCGACGACAGAGCAA
>JAFPAT010000084.1 GCA_017425655.1 Rikenellaceae bacterium
AAACGGGCAAAAAAAATCGACAATCCAATCCTAAATATCTTATATTAAGACGTTTGACATACCCTATACGCCACTACTCCACCACCTCAACATAGAAACTGACGGGGCGGAAACCATCGTTGCACGAGAGCATTGCCGAGTGAGGATTGCGCATCCAACCATCGAAGAAGTTACCACCTCCCTCGGCCAACTCGCGCACAAAGGGCTCCAACGTCTGCCACGCACTCTCGCACATTGCGGCAGGTCGCTCGCAGTTCTCGACAAGGAATGTCTGACCGAGGCGCATATCGCAGGCGTGCTCAATCGGGTTCTCATAGCGGGCCATCAAATCGTCATAGCACGCCATTCGCATTACGGTTATCTTTATTCGCTTCATCGGAGGAGGATTTTGTGCGAAGTTACAAAATTTTCGGCAACCATTCAACAATATTTCCATCAAAAAACGACACAATAACCATTCGAGAGTTGCAAAAAAGATAGTTTCATCGCTATTATTGTGGTGTTTAGAGCAAGAGGTTTGTTTTTTCTCGGAATTATCCATACCTTTACGTGTTTTTACAAACCGTTTGAAATGAGTATGCAACGAATTGCTGTCTTTCCCGGATCATTCGATCCATTCACTCTCGGACACAAAGCCATCGTCGAGGAGGCAATCGATCTGTTCGATCGCATCATTATCGGCGTTGGATACAATAACGAAAAACGTGGTTTGGTTGCACCTCAAAAACGTGTGCGACTGATCGAGGATGTATTCAAAGGCAACGACAAGATCGAGGTCAAGATGTATCGCGGACTGACAGCCGACTTCTGCCGCGAGTGCGGAGCGACGTTCCTGCTGCGTGGTGTGCGAAATGCGGTCGATTTCGAGTATGAGCACAATATGCAGCTCATCAACGAGCGACTCTACCCCGAGCTGACCACCGTACTCTTCTTCACTCCGCCGCGCTATGCCGCTATCTCGTCGAGTATCGTGCGTGAGCTAGTCTATTTTGGAGGCGATCCGACGCAGTTTATGCCCGAAGAGATCGATCTGAAAGAGTACCTCTAACGAGCAAAGAGCGCAAACTAAAATTTGTTCAAAAAAAAGAAAAAACGATTATAACTATGCAATTTACAGCTGAAATGATCGCCGGCGTACTGCAAGGCGATGTCGTGGGAAATCCGCAGGCTGCCGTTCATACCTTTGCAAAGATCGAAGAGGGACACGAAGGCGCGCTGTCATTTCTTGCAAATCCGAAATATGAGCAATATCTCTACTCGACCGCTTCGTCGATCGTCATCGTCAATCGCTCGTTCGAGCCGTCGCAGCCCGTCGCTACGACGATGATCAAGGTCGATGACGCTTACGGTTGCTTTGCAAAGTTGCTCGATTTTTATGTTGCCAACAAACCCCGCAAGACGGGCATCAGCGAGCGTGCCTCGATCGACGCAACAGCAACGCTGGGCGAAGGTTGCTACGTGGGCGACTTCGCCGTAATCGATAGCGGCGCAAAGTTGGGCGCAAATTGCCGCATCTATCCGCAGGTATATATCGGTGAAAATGTGCGCATTGGCGACAATGTAACCATCAATGCCGGTGTAAAGGTCTATGAGGGTTGCGTCATTGGCAACAATGTGATTCTGCACGCGGGCGCGGTGATTGGTGCCGACGGCTTCGGTTTCGCACCCAATGCACAGGGCAACTTCGACAAGATTCCGCAGATCGGCAATGTCGTTCTCGAGGATGATGTCGAGATTGGCGCAAACACCTGTATCGACCGCGCGACGATGGGCTCGACGGTGATTCGTCGCGGCGTGAAACTCGATAACCTGATCCAGATCGGCCACAACGTCATCGTTGGCGAGAATACCGTTGCCGCTGCACAAGTCGGCATCGCAGGCTCGACCAAGGTGGGCAGCAATTGTATGTTTGGCGGTCAGGTCGGCATTGCAGGCCATTTGACCATTGGCGACAATGTGAAGGCAGGTTCGCAGAGTGGCATCGACAATAATGTCGATAGTAACGAGATGCGTATGGGTACCCCTTCGCTGCCGGGTTTGAAATTCCACCGTTCGAACGCTGTATTCCGCAATCTGCCCGAATTGAGCCGAACCGTATCGCGCTTGGAGAAGGAGATTGCCGAGTTGAAGAAATAACTGATAAACTTAAATAAAACAAGACAACTATGAAAAAATTTATCGTAATGGCAGCTGCGGCAGTTATGGCCGTTAGTTGCGTAAACAACAGCTACGTTATCGAAGGTCAGTTGGAGGGTGCTGAAGACCAGACCATCTTCCTGATGAACGAGAAGGGCGAGAAGAGCGATTCGACCGCAATGGTTGCAGGTGCGTTCAAGTTCGAGGGTGAGGTTGAGAAGCCCGCGCTGATGTATCTGGCCGCGGAGCGTCCTTTCGCAATTGTTTATATCGAGAATGGTACAATCGCAGTAAAGGGTTCGATCGAGGATCCGCAGTCGATCACCGTTTCGGGTACCACCGCAAACGATGCTCGCACCGATTTCAACGCTTTCCAGAGCGAGTTTATGGCCGGCTACCGCGAGGCAGCAAGCGAGGTGCAGGATTCGCTTGTAGAGGTTTATTACTCGAATATTCGTGAGCGCGTTGCACAGAATGCAGGCAACCTGTTCGGTGTTAAGCTCTATTTGAGCGAGCTCTCGTACGAAGCTACCGCTACCGAAATGCTGGAGCAGGTTGAGAAGTTCTCGCCCGAGATGCAGCTCACCGACGAGGTTGTAAAGTTGAAGGAGCTGGCTACCGCAAAGGCTAACGTAGAGGTTGGCAAGCCCTATATCGAAGTAGTTCAGAACAATATGGAGGGCGAGCCCATTGCTCTGTCGTCGGTTGTTGGCGAGGGTAAGTACGTTCTGCTCGACTTCTGGGCATCGTGGTGCGGTCCCTGCATGCGCGAGGTTCCCTATCTGCTCGAGACCTACAAGCAGTATCACGACAAGGGCTTCGAGATCTATG
>JAFPAT010000085.1 GCA_017425655.1 Rikenellaceae bacterium
CTCTTTTGCTCGCTTGACAACCTCGTAATGGATCGTCGCAACCTTGCCGTCGATGGTCGAAAGTTCGACATCGATCTGTTGCAGTGGTGCCGTAACGCGCTTTTGCAGCGAGTCGAAATCGAGGATCAACGAGAGGACCAATTCAATCTCGGTGGCCGAAATCGTGTAGGGCGTAACGGCACCATTAATATCTGTCAGTGAGATATTTGCGGTGAGCGTGCCGCTGGGCGAGAGTACGCGCAGATCGTCGTTTTCGCCTGGGGCTATGGTGCGTTTTTGCGGGCTGTCGGAGAGCAGGGTATTGCTCTTCGCGGGCGAGTGCGCAGGGGCGTTGAGCAGCGTGTGAAGGATCTCGGACTCGACATCGCCCACGCGGATATAGCAACTTATGACCGAGAAGGCTACGGGTATGATGTAGGTTGTGGAGTTGATCGTCGCAAATAGCTCGAAGTGGCGACGCAGATATGGAGCGATGTCGATCGAGCGACGCTCAAGCCCTGTCAGTCGCATCGTTCCGAGGACTGCGCCATTTGCGGCATTGACGACTTCGATGGTTGTAACCACTTCGGGGTCAAGGTCATCGAGCGTAAATAACAATGGTTCGACTGCCGTCGAATAGGGGGCAGGTGAAGATGTGATGTTCATTGTGTTTTGGTGGGTAATTAACGGTGAAAATTAACAGAAGTAGAGCTCAACTTTGAGCGCGAAGGTGAGAGTCAGGCCTAACTCGCCGTGATTGGTGGTTTGGAAAGCGGTCGGTACCATCTTGATCGAGTCGATGGCCACCACGCCCTCCTCGATGTAGAGGTTGTGAAGAAACACCAACGCATCGTTTTCGATCTTTGCCCAGACCGATTCGGGGTTGAGGACTGCATCGTGGTCGGCGGCGTGGAGCAGTCTGAACGAGATTCGATACTCGATAAAACCCTCATTTACCCCTCCGGAGGCGACGGCGGTCGGGGTGTCGAGCCAAGCGGCGGGGTAGGTTCTGATCTTCGAGGCTGCGCTATGCGCGTCGCCCGTTTCGAAGGAGTAGCCCAATGGCTCGATTGCGGAGCGCAGGGCGGTGATAAGAGATGTTCTGTTCATTGTTGGAAAGTTGTCGATAAAGTGTTAAGATGTGTCGATAACTGATAATAACCCACCGCCAAAGATGAGAGATAATAGGCATAACGCATTGAGCGACAATGTCGCACGGTGGTTTAATATTTGAGTGTTGAAAAGCCGCGCCGATAGATGTCGATAATTGCGCGGTCGATAATTGATTTGTGGTGCAAATATAGTGTGTCGAGGGGGCGGTTGTCAAGAGGTGAGAGCCGAAATTCTCACAAGTTGAAAATCTCGCAAACCCCACAATGTTGAGAATGAACTCTCTACGCCGAGCAAAAAAATGCAAAATTTTTGCTGCGAAACCCTAAAAAAGAGCTCGTCGAGCCAATTTTTATGGCCCAACAGGCGGCGGTTTCCAAAAATTATATTAATTTAGCGGCGGATTATGGCCACGTGTAGTCGTAATCTGCGATGTCTAACCAAATGCTCAACAATATGGACGATGGCTATTCTGCGGAGAATTGCACTTACTTCCTACCTCGATACGGTGCCATTCGTATATGGCATCAAGCACGCGCAAGAGTGGCGTGCCGAGTTGCTGTTGTCCTCACCCGCCCGTAGCGCAGAGCTGATCGAGGAGGGTGCCGCCGACATCGCCCTTGTCCCCACTGCCACCGCCGACCGATTGCGTGGTGTGCGTATCCTTTCGGAATATTGCCTTGCGGCTAACGATCGCCTCTTCACTGCACGTTTGGAGAGTGATGTGGCTTTGCAGCGCATCGAACGTATCATCTACGATCCCGAATGGTTCATTACCCCTGAAATCCTTTCGCGTCTTTGCTCGCACCTGTGGCGTATCGCTCCGAAGTTGGTCGATCGCCGCACGTTGGATGCTGCGTGGCAGCCGGCCGAGTGCGATGCCGAGATTATGTGTGGCGATGAGGCCTTCGCAACTGCGCGTCGCCGTCGCTACGAATTCGATTTGGGCGAGGAGTGGCGACGTTCGACTCACGAGCCGCTGGTTTTGGGTGTGTGGGTTGTGCGTGCCGACGTAACGCCCGAGGAGAGCGATGCCTTCGAGCGTGCGCTGACCTTCGGTATTGAGCATACGTGGGAGGCTCTCGAAGAGTGCGAAATGGCAACGGCCGAGAGCTATCTGCAACTGACCGAGCGAATTGATTATCTGTTTGATCAAGAGAAAGATAGGGCTTCGCGAAAGCTTTGGCGCGAGGGTGTCAAGGTTGCTCCGCGAGCCAATCCCGGCTGAACGTCGTAAGGGTCGCCCGCGCGAGCGATCCGCGATAGCTTGGCGCATTGATTTACGCCCCTGAGTGGCTGTGGCCACCGACTACCAAAGTACGAATATTCTCAAAAACAGGGAGCCAATGATTACGATTTATCTCAAACAATATAACAAGATTGTCCGCAACGCCGACATTCATCTGTTCGACGATCTGGGCTACGACGATATTCTGTGGATCGATCTGCTGAATCCTACGATTAAGGAGCAGAAGGCGATCGAGAATTTTATGGAGCTTAACCTCCAAACGCGTCAGCAGGCCGAGGAGATCGAGTCAACTTCGAAATATTTCGAGACCGAGAATGCAATCTTTTCGAACTCGAACTTCTTCTTGAAGAGCGATGATACGTTTGCTGTCGAGCCCGTTTCGATGATCATCTCGGAGGGAGTATTGATCTCGGTGCGCAGTGCCGAGTCGCGCACCGTTCGCGAGGCCGAGAAGAAGTTGCAGATGAACTACCGAGCCTATCCGACGGGTTACCACCTGATGATCTCGATCCTGGAGGTGCGCATCGACTTCGACGCCGACCTTGTGGAGAGCATTTCAAAGCAGATTGCCCGTTTGAGCCGCGACCTGAACTCGGGTGAGTCGGTCGATAAGGAGGACTTGCAGCGCATTAACTCGTTGCAGGAGAGCACGATGTTGATTCGTGAGACGATCTTCGACCGTCAGCGTGTGCTGTCGGGCATCTTGCGTTCGGAGCGTTTCCCGAACGATATCTACCCTCGTCTGCAACTGATGATTAAGGACGTTAATTCGCTGATCAACCACGCCGATTTCAGCTTCGAGCGTCTTGACTACTTGCAGGATACGGCACTCGGTTTGATCAACCTCGACCAGAACAACATCACCAAGATCTTTACGATTGTATCGGTATTCTTCCTGCCTGCGACGTTGATCGCGAGCCTCTACGGTATGAACTTCAAGTATATGCCCGAGTTGGAGTGGAAGTACGGATATTGGTTTGCGCTGGGTCTGATATTGCTTATTTCGGGCGCGATTTTGAGCTACTTCAAGTATAAAAAGTGGCTGTAAAGCGAGGAAGGCAATTCAGAATGCAAAATTAGGCCGCACCTTTCGGGGCGGCTTTTTTTATTGAGGATATTTAGGCTCATCATTGGCGGGTGGGGGGCTCGGCCGAAGGCCGACCCGCCAATGATGACACGCCAAAGGCGTGATCCTCTTTTTGGTATTTAATTAGATAATAATCAATTCATTATAAAATAATTACAAATAAAAAAAGCCCCGCTTTTTGAGCGAGGCTATAATTGCGAAGCGAGGATTGCGTTATCTCTTAACGAGCTTCACGACGTTCTCAACGTGGTAGGTGTGGGGGAACATATCTACGGGCTGAACGCTCTCGACACGGTACATACCGTCCATCAGCGCGATGTCGCGTGCCTGTGTCGCAGGGTTGCAACTCACATAGACAATTCGTTCGGGAGCAGCGCGCAGAATCACGTCGATCACAGGCTCATCGACACCCGCACGCGGCGGATCGAGAATAACCACATCGGGGCGACCGTTGGCCTCGACAAACTCATCGCTCAACACCTTCTTCATATCGCCCGCATAGAAGACCGTATTTCGGATTCCGTTGATCTCCGAATTGACCTTTGCATCTTCAATCGCTTCGGGAACATACTCAATACCAACCACTTTTGCACAACGCGCTGCGCAGAAATTGGCAATCGTGCCCGTACCGGTATAGAGGTCATAGAGCACCTCGCCCTCCTTCAAATCGGCCGCTTCACGTGCCACCTTGTAGAGCTCGTAGGCCTGCTCCGAGTTGGTCTGATAGAACGATTTGGGACCCACCTTAAATCGCAAACCCTCCATCTGCTCGAAGATGTGTCCATTGCCGCGATAGGTGATCGCATCGAGGTCGCCCGTCGAGTCGTTCAACTTCTCGTTGATCATATAGATCATCGAGGTAATTTCGGGGAACTTCGTGCAGAGGTGGTCAAGCAGCGCGGCGATACGCTCCTCGTCGCGGTAGGCGAAGATGACGATGACCATCACCTCACCCGTCGAGGCGGTGCGAATGATCATATTGCGCATAAAACCGCTATGCTCGCGCACGTTGTAGAATTCGTAGCCGTGCTCCAGGCAGAAACGCTTGGTTTCAAGGCGGATAGAGTTCGAGGGTTCATCCTGCAACCAGCACTTTTCGATATCCAGCACCTTGTCGAACATCGTCGGGATGTGGAAACCGAGTGCGGGCGAAGCGTCTAATTCGGCACCCGAAGCGACCTCCTCCTGTGTCAGCCAGCGGCGCGGAGTGAATGTAAATTCGAGTTTGTTGCGATAGAACTGCGTCTTTTTCGAACCCAAAATGGGGCTGATTGCGGGCAATTCGATCTTGCCGATGCGGGTGAGCTGATCCTCCACCTGCGACTGTTTCAGGCGCAGCTGCTCCTCATAGGGAAGGTTCTGCCACTTGCAGCCGCCACACACGCCGAAGTGCTGGCAGAAAGGCTCGCAGCGCATCTCTGAAAATTTCTGATAGCGAACTACATAGCCCTCCATATAACGGCGGCGTTTGTTGCGAATTTGAACATCTACGATGTCGCCGGGAACGGTCATCGGAACGAAAACTACCTGATCATTCCAGCGGCCGAGCGACTTGCCCTCGGCTGCGAGGGTTGTGATTTCGAGGCCCTCGATCAGGGGGTATTGGTGTCTTTTACGTGCCACGATAAATTGGTTTTATTTCACTCTTATTTTGGGCAAAGGTACGCAAAAAGCGGCAGATTGCAACGCCCTTACGCCCGCGCGTGTAAAATATTGTATAAAAAAGGGCGGAGGATCACGAAAATTTGCTATTTTTGTATTTTGGAAAAGTATCGTTAAAACCGAAAAACGAAAAGTATAAACCTCAAAAAAAGATATACAGACTATGATCGACATAGCACTATTTTGTGTCAATCCCTTTCAGGAGAATACCTACGTGGTAACCGACAAGGCTACGGGTCGCTGCATCATCATCGATGCAGGTTGCAGCAACGAGCGCGAAACCTCGGCCGTGATCGACTATATCCGCTCGAATCGTCTTGAGCCCGAAATGATTGTGGGTACGCACGGTCATATAGACCACATTATGGGCGTTCAAACTCTCAAAGACGAGCTGGGTATTCCCTATGCATTGTCGAGCGACGATAAATTTTTGGTCGAGAGCGCGGCCCAGCAGGCGGCGATGTTCGGCTTGAAGGTCCCTGTAACCCCCTCGATCGACATCGACCTGAAAGAGCGCGATGAGATCACCTTTGGTCAGACCGTCTTGAAGGTTATCCCCACCCCCGGTCATACCCCCGGCCACGTCTGCCTCTTCCACGAGGAGGGACGTATGCTCTTCACGGGCGACACGCTCTTCCGTGAGAGTATCGGTCGCACGGATCTGCCCGGTGGCGATTATTCGTGGATTATGCGCTCGATTTTGGACCGCATCGTACCCCTTGGCGACGATGTGGTGTTCCACGCGGGACACGGTCCGTCGTCGGACATCGGCCACGAAGTGCTCTACAATCCCTTTGTTGTTGAGGTGATGAACAACGAAATCAACTATCGCGGTTAGTGGCTATGATGCGTCTGATACATAAAATTCTCTATCGCCTGCTCCCCCTCGAAGGCTACCTGCGTGTGGTCAGTGCGATGTTCTTTGTCTGGAAACGTCTGGGCATAGGTCGCTATGCCGAGGCTACCGAATATGTCTATCACCTGCCCAATCTTGTGGGTGAGGGTGCAACGGCAATCGACATTGGAGCCAACTTGGGTTACTACTCGCGCTACATCTCGCAAGCGATTGGCGAGGGCGGCAAGCTCTACTCGGTTGAGCCCGTTGCGCCGATTCTCGGTGTGTTGCGCCACAACCTGCGCCACTGCCCGAATGTCGAGATTTTGCCCTATGCTTTGGGCGAGGAGGAGCGCGAGATTGTGATGTGCAACGATACTGCCCGCTATCAGGGCTACTTCGGCACGGGACAGAATTTCGTGGGCGACGCTGCAGCGACCGAGGGCGAACAAGAGGGCGAACGCTTCCCCGCGCAGATGCGTCGCGGCAGCGAACTGTTCTCGAAACTGACCCGACTGAACTTCATCAAGTGCGACATCGAGGGCTACGAGGTGGTGGTAATGAACGAGTTACGACCGCTTTTGGAGCGTTTCCGCCCGACGGTACTGATCGAAACGGGTGGCGAAAATCGCGCAAAGATTATCAAGTTGTTCCACTCGCTCAACTATCGAGGTTACACGCTTGAACACGGCTTGGAGGTTCCCCTGACCGATGATAGCGAGAAGGATATTATTTGGAGAGCATTTTAACAAAAGCGACTGTTAATTTTGAATTACGACTATGCGTATTGACATTATAACATCTGTTCCCGAACTGCTGACATCGCCCTTGAGCGAGTCGATCTTGAAGCGTGCGCAGGAGAAGGGTCTGGTTGAGATTGTGGTCCATAATCTGCACGACTACGCTCACGACAAACGCCGCACGACCGACGACTATCCATTTGGTGGTGAGGCAGGTATGGTAATGAAGTGCGAACCTGTGTTCGAACTTGTCGAGAAGTTGCAATCGGAGCGCACCTATGACGAGATCATCTACACCTCGCCCGACGGTATTCGTTACGACCAGCACGAGGCCAACCGCCTCTCTACATTGGAGAATATCATCATTCTTTGCGGACACTATAAGGGTATCGACCACCGCATTCGTGAGCACCTGATCACGCGCGAGATCTCGATTGGCGACTACGTGCTGACCGGTGGCGAGCTTGCGGCTTGTATCATTGCCGACTCGGTGGTGCGATTGGTACCTGGGGCGATTGGCGACGAGGCATCGGCGCTGACCGACTGCTTTCAGGATAACCTGTTAGCTCCGCCCGTCTATACCCGTCCTGCGGAATTTCGCGGTTGGCGTGTGCCCGATGTGTTGCTTTCGGGCAATTTCGGCGAGATCGAAAAATGGCAGGAAGAGCAGGCGTGGGAACGCACCAAGCGTCTGCGACCCGACCTTCTCGATTCACAATTCTCGATTCACAATTCACAATTGGAGGGTGGAGAGAAGTAGTTGTTAAGATGAAGGAGGGAAATATCATACTTGATCGTTCGTTTGACTTCGCGGTTCGCATTGTGAAATTGCAACACTACTTGACCGAGCGTAGGTGCGAAAAGGTGATTGTACGTCAATTACTCAAAAGCGGAACAAGCATTGGAGCAAATGTTCGCGAAGCGGTACGAGGTCAATCGCGAGTTGATTTTGTGGCGAAGATGAATATCGCACTCAAAGAGGCTTCCGAATCGGAGTATTGGCTTGAGCTATTGCACGCAACAGATTACCTTACAGATCAAGAATATGATAGTATCTATTCTGATTGTAAGGCTATTACGAAGATGTTAATGAAGATTGTAAAGACAACAAAGGATACATTATAGACTTCACATCACAACTCACAATAGCTATCGGTATCAACCGAAAAAGCTAATTGCAAACCGACACAAACTGAAAGCAGAGTTGAACAAACTCTGTGGTAGCAAAGGAAAAATTGTGAATTGTGAATTGTGAATCGTGAATTAACTATGAAATACTATCTCATAGCTGGCGAACCTTCGGGCGATCTTCACGGCTCGAAACTGATTGCGGGACTGCGCAAGGCGGATCCGCAGGCGGAGTTTCGTTTCTGGGGTGGCGACCTGATGGCGGCCGAGGGCGGCAAGGAGGGGCTCGCAAAGCACTACCGCGAAACGTCGTTCTTCGGGTTTATGACCGTGCTGCGCAATCTGCGCACGATTGGTCGTCAGTTCGAGGAGTGCCGAGCAGATATCGAGCGTTTTGCGCCCGATGTGCTGATTCTGATCGACTACCCCGGCTTCAATATGAAGATGGCCAAGTGGGCGAAGGAGAGGGGCTTACGCACGTTCTACTACATTGCGCCGAAGGTCTGGGCGTGGAAGGAGTGGCGCGTGAAGAAGTTGCGCCGCTATGTCGA
>JAFPAT010000086.1 GCA_017425655.1 Rikenellaceae bacterium
CGATTGTAGCGGCAAAGACGTTTGGGTGTGGTCGCAACCTTATAATTACGAGCAAGTTTCACCCACATATAGGTATCCTGTCCCATACGCATACCGACAGGAAAACCGCCCACTTCGTCAAAGACGCGACGGGCAATAGTTGTAGCCGAAGTGATGCAGACATAGCGTTGCATAGCCTCTGCGAAGTAATCCTCACCGTAGAGAACACCCTCATATTGAGGCGTATCGCCTGCAAATATACCGTCTTCCGACACAATGTCGAAGCCCGAACACCAACCTCCGCAATCGGGATAGAGGTCGATCAGTCGAGCGATCTCCGAGAGGTAGTCGGGTGTCCATTCATCATCGGCATCGATCATTGCGATATACTCCCCTTGTGCGAGCTCGATAGCGCGATTGCGAGCCACGGCCGAGCCTGCATTGGCTTGTCGGTGGAGCTTGATCAGGGGCGAATTGATCGCCTCGACGCGCTCACACGAACGGTCGGTTGAGCCATCATCGACGATGACGATCTCGATCGGTTGCAACGTCTGCGCCAACACCGAGCGCAGGGTGCGTTCGATCTCGGCCTCCTTGTTGTATAATGGTATGATTACCGAAAAACGAGGTGTGCTCATAACTTTCACTGCACTAAAAGGTTACAACCTCTGATCTCGCTCTTGTCGATACGACCCGCGATCTCGAACGAGCCATCTGCGAAGACGCGCCCTGCATCTTCGGTCTGGATAAATGCGCACGAATAGACATTCCCCAAGTCGATGATGTTGATACCGCCACGTTGTTCCGTCGACAAGATGCGGAACGGATCGTTCAGGTCGCGCGTGAGAACACGCATCCAAGAGGGTGTATAGAAACGATTTTGCCCCTTCGAGTAGGCCTGCGAGGTCAGCTCGGCCATTCCGTACTCGGAGTGTATGGCATTGACATTAAAAGCGTTGCATAATACTCGGTGCAACTCCTCTTTGGGCAATTCCTCGCGGTGCCCCTTCATTCCGCCCGTCTCCATCACCACCACATCGTGCAGATCGGGCGCAAATTGCTCGGCCAGATCGAGTAGGGCGTAGGTAACACCAAGCAATATTTTTGGGCGAGTGTCGGCATTGATATCGGCGATAAGACGTTTGTAATCATTGAGATAGAAACCTCCATGCCCGCCTGCATCAGTAATCAGCCGATCGACCATATAGATCAGCGATGATCCCTTGCGTTCGAGGTACGAAGGCAACAATCCGTAGATGCTCCACTCCGAAGCATCGCCGTAGAAATTGCGGAACGCTCCGCGAAAGGCACGCTCATAAATCGTCAAATCGGCCATTGCGTGGCGAGAGGGAACACCTCCGCCTGTCGAACTACTTGTGAAGATCTGCTCGGGAGGCGTTGTTCCGCAATAGATATCGTGCGATTTGAAGAGACCGATAGGCAGAAAGGGTATCTGCTCTATCTCGCGTACCTCATCGGCGCGAACGCCGATTAGATCAAGATATTGGCGATATGGCTCGCACCTCTCCGCTTGAAAACGGAACAGTGCAAATGCCTCGTGGCGGAACGAGTCCTCGTCCGCCACCGAGAAGATGCGATCCACATCGGGTTGAATCATAATTTGTTGGCTCTTTATATCTTTGTTTTAAGCCTTCAAGAAACGCTCGCAATCGAGAGCTGCACGGCAACCGCTACCTGCCGCGGTGATAGCCTGGCGATAGTGCGGATCCTGCACGTCGCCTGCGGCAAATACACCCTCGATATTGGTGCGCGATGAGCCATCGCGGGTTACGATGTAGCCCTGCTCGTCAAGCTCCACCTGACCTGCAAAGAGCTCGGTATTGGGGTGGTGTCCAATCGCCATAAAGATACCCGAAAGCTCGATTTCGCGCTCGGTACCGTTGTTGTGGCGCACGCGAATACCCGTTACGCCCGACTCATCACCAAGAATCTCGGCAGTGTTGTGTTCAAACAGAACTTCGATATTGGGGGTGTTCTGCACACGCTCCTGCATTGCCTGCGACGCACGCAGATAGGGTTTGCGAACGATCAGATAGACCTGACGGCAAAGACCTGCCAGATAGGTTGCCTCCTCACACGCTGTGTCGCCGCCACCGACAACAGCCACATCCTTCTTGCGATAGAAGAAGCCGTCGCACGTAGCGCACGCGCTGACACCCATACCCTTGAAACGCTCCTCCGAGGGCAGACCGAGATATTTTGCTGTTGCACCAGTGCAGATGATAACGCTCTCGGCTTCAATCTGTTTCTCGCCGTCGATCGTGATCACAAAGGGGCGAGCACCCAGCTCTGCCTTGGTTACTGCGCCGAAACGAATATCGGTGCCGAAACGCTCTGCCTGTGCGCGCATACGGCTCATAAGTTCGTTGCCATCGATACCTTCGGGATGCGAAGGGAAGTTCTCGATTTCGGTGGTTGTTGTGAGCTGACCGCCGGGGGTGATACCCTCATAGAGCACGGGGCTCAAGCCCGCACGTGCGGTATAAATTGCAGCGGTGTAGCCCGCAGGACCGCTACCGATAATAAGGCATTTTACTTGTTCCATAGTTTTATCTTTTTTACGTT
The DNA here is from genome assembly GCA_017425655.1 of Rikenellaceae bacterium. Taxonomy (GTDB): domain Bacteria; phylum Bacteroidota; class Bacteroidia; order Bacteroidales; family Rikenellaceae; genus Alistipes. The sequence continues at coordinate 2,566 of JAFPAT010000086.1, forward strand.
ATTTGAATCTAAATAAATCAATATGCGCGTAGCGCACCTTTTATATCAATCTACAAATATAGCGATTTCCGTTGAAAAAATCAAACTCGGTCGCTTGCATTAATTTTCGCCGTTGGGGTGGAAGTGGTCAAAGACCTTGCGGGCACGTGCCAGACCGACCACCTCGGTCAGCTCCTCGATCGTTGCTCGGCGCACACGAGCAACCGTGCGGAACTTGCGCAACAGATCCTCGATTGACGCTGCGCCAATGCCCTTGATTTGCTCCAACTCGCTGGTAATAAATGTCTTTGAACGTTTGTTGCGGTGGAACGTAATACCGAAACGGTGCGCCTCATCGCGCAAATGGGTGATCACCTTCAACGGCTCACCTGTGCGGTCGAGGTAGTAAGGATCGGGATCGAACGGGAAATAGATCTCCTCCAAACGCTCCGCCAAGCCAACGATCGGGATCCTCTTCTCCAGACCCAATTCGACAAGCACCGAGTAGGCCGAACTTAATTGGCCCTTGCCACCATCGACCACAATCAGATCGGGCAGCTCGGCACCCTCCTCAATAAGGCGCGAGTAGCGACGACGTACGATCTCGCGCATCGAGGCAAAGTCGTCGGGCCCGACAACGGTTTTGACGTTGAAGTGGCGATATTCGCTCTTCGACGGGCGACCGTCGCGGAAAACAACACACGCCGCTACAGGATTGGTACCTTGTAAGTTAGAGTTGTCGAAACACTCGATATGGCGGGGCTGACGATCCAAATGCAACTCGCGACGCAGAGCCTCCATCAGTCGCTCGGTGTGGCGTTCGGGATTACGTATTTCGAGATTTTTCAACTGCTCGGCGCGATAGATTTTCGCCCCTTTTTCGGAAAATTCCAATAGTTTGAGTTTGTCGCCACGCTTTGGAACGGTGAATGTAATCCCCTCGAATAGCTCCTCTTCGGGCAGAAACGGGACAACAACCTCACGCGCCAAACGACCCGCAATGTGCTCGCTGATCTGCTGAATGGCCTGCGTGAGTACCTGTCGCGGCTCGCTCTCGACACCGAGCGAGAACTGCGAGGTGAAAGTACCTGTAACTGCGCCATTGACAATTCTTACAAAGTTGCAATATGCGGCATCGTCGTCGATCAACAACGAAAAGACATCGAGCGTAAAGAGCGACGAATTGACAATCACCGATTTGCTCGAATAGTTCTCCAACGCCGCCAAACGTGCTTTATAGCGTGCTGCGGCCTCGAAACGCAGTTCCGCCGCCGCCTCGGTCATCTGTCGTTCGAGCCACGAACGCGTCGAGCGCAGATCTCCGCGCAACGTTGCGCAGATACGCGCTATGTCCTCGTCATACTCCTCGCGCGTTTGGCGACCGACGCAGGGACCTTTGCAATTGCCGAGGTGATATTGCAGGCAGACATCGTAGCGACCGCGGGCGATCTGTTCGGGTGCGAGATTCAGTCGGCAGGTGCGCAGGGTATATACCTCGCGAATGAACTCCAACACAGAGCGTTGCATCGAGATCGAAGCATAGGGACCGAAGTATTGCGAGCCGTCGCGCACCACGCGACGCGTCGATTCGACACGCGGAAAGGGCTCATTGCGCACCACGATCCACGGGTAGGTTTTATCGTCTTTGAGCAGAATGTTGTAGCGCGGTTGCAGCGTCTTGATCAGCGAATTTTCTAACAGCAGGGCATCGCTCTCGCTCCCGACGACGATATGTCGAATGTCGGCAATCTGTCGCACCAACGCACGAACTTTTGCCGAATGTTCTTTACTCTCAACGAAATACGACGCGACACGACGGCGCAGGCTCTTCGCCTTGCCCACATAGATCACTGTCCCCTCGCGGTCCAGATATTGATATACACCCGGTTCGAGAGGCAGTGCGGCGACCAACTCCTTCAATCGTGCTATGCGTTCGTTTGTCTGCGCCATACTTCTTGCACCCGATTAATCGAAAAAGGGGCAGGTGAAACCCTCGTTGTATCGGATTTCGCTCCTGCCCTTTTTGTTATGATTGTTTTGTCGATAAACGTTTTGAGATGATCAATTGGTTTAGAAGAGCAACTTGCCCGACTTCACGCGCTTAACCAAGCGATCGACATCCTCCCAAGCCTCCTCGGTGGGGGTTGTGCCGACGATCTCGATCACCTTACCTGCGGTAATTGCACCGATCGTGCCGCACTGGCGCAGTGTAAGTCCCTGGCACATACCTGCAAGGAAACCTGCTGCATAGAAGTCGCCTGCACCCGTAGTATCGACACGCTTTGCAGCGGCCATAATACCTACGTGCGACACCTCCGAGCCCTGCTTGATAAGCGCGCCGCGCATACCGATCTTAACGATCACAAGATCACACATCGTCGAGATGTATTGCAGAGCATTTACAGGCTCATCCTCGCCCGAGAATGCTCGTGCCTCGTCTTCGTTTGCAAAGACGATATCGACATACTCGCTGATCACTTCGCGCAGGAAGTCGATGTTCTCTTCAACCACGTTGAAACTTGCAAGGTCGATAGCAACTTTCAGTCCAAGCTCCTTCGCCATGCGGATTGCGCCGCGAATAAGGTTATGATCCTGAACAAGATAACCCTCTACATAGAGGCAATCGTAGCCCTCGAAGATCTTCGGATCGAGGTCCTCGGCCTTCATCTCTACTGCTGCGCCGAGGTGGGTTACCAACGTACGCTCGCCATCGGGCGAAACTAGCGACACGCACTTGCCCGAGCGCTCCTCGCCACGCAGAATAAAGGGCTGGATGCCGAGATTCTCCAATGCCGATTCAAAGAAATCGCCCGTCGAGTCGCGGCCCACCTTGCCAATGAAACCCACCTTACAGCCGAGGCGAGCCATTGCGCGAATAGTATTGTCGGCCGAGCCGCCGAGCGAAAGGGTGTAGGGGAGTCCCGAAACCGATTTCGAGATCTCCTTCTGCTGCTCCGAATTAACGAGGCTCATACTGCCGCGCGGCAGATCGAACTTTTCGAGAACCTCGTCCGAACGCAGGTTCACAAGCATATCCGTTAAGGCATTTCCAATGCCGATAACTCTCTTCATAATTGGGTAGTATTTTATTGATTATTAGATCGAAAGAATTTTTAATGTATTGAGCAGGTCGCGGTTGATCGGCTTATCCTTGCGAATAGCCTTCGTGAAGGGGATATAGACCAATTCGTCATTCTGCACGCCGATCATCACATTGCGCTGACCCTCCATCAGTGCGTTGATTGCGGCCTCGCCCATGCGGCTGGCGATGATACGGTCGCTCGCGGTGGGGGAGCCACCACGCTGAATATGTCCGAGGATCGTTACGCGAGTGTCATACTGCGGATACTCCTTCTTGATACGCTCCGCTACGCCCATTGCTCCGCCCGTCAGCTCGCTCTCGGCAACCAGAACGATCGACGAGTTCTTGCTCTTGCGGAAACCGTTGCCAATCAGCTCGCCGAGCTGGTCGGTCTCGGTCATAATTTCGGGAATGATTGCCGCCTCGGCACCCGATGCAATTGCACCATTGAGCGCGAGGAAACCTGCATTGCGTCCCATCACCTCGACCAGGAACAGACGCTCGTGCGACGAAGCCGTGTCGCGCAACTTATCGACTGCATCCATAATCGTATTGAGGGCCGTATCGTAACCGATTGTGGTGTCGGTGCCATAGAGGTCGTTGTCGATCGTACCGGGCAGACCGACGATAGGTACATCAAACTCCGAAGCAAAGACACGCGCACCCGTCAGCGAGCCGTCGCCACCGATAACCACCAGCGCATCAATACCTTCGCGTTTCATCGTGTCGTATGCGATTTGACGACCTTCGGGTGTCTGGAACTCCTTGCAACGTGCCGTCTTGAGGATTGTTCCGCCCTGCTGAACGATGTTGCTGACGTTCTGTGTCTTGAAAGGGATGATTTCGCCCGTTATCAGACCGCGATAGCCGCGCATAATACCTTTGACGGTGAAGCCATTATAGATTGCCGCGCGAGTTACGGCGCGTATAGCTGCATTCATTGCGGGGGCATCGCCGCCCGAAGTGAGAATACCGATACATTTAATCTCTGCCATAATCAGTTAATGGTCATTTTTAGGGTCAATGCCCTGTGTGTTTATTTAATATAAGTGCAAATATACGAATAAATTCGTTCAAAAATCAATATTATCAATCAAAAACCGATCTCAAATCCAAATCCGAAGCCAATGCGACCAATCGGGATGGAGTATTATTCAACTATTTTTCCACTATAACACCTATTTATTGGTATTAAATGGCTGGTTTTGTGCGTTTATAGTTCTATGTATTGCAAAATACCAAATTTTGTTTATATATTTGCAGTACTAAATAATATTCTATTCGATTGGGTGCCCTCCGTATCGAATAAAAGAGTAAATAAAAAACAAGAAAAGAAAATATACCAACACAATGAAAGAGACAATCAATGTAAACATCGGTACGCAGTCGTTCACTTTGGACTACGACGCTTACCAAACTCTGCGCACCTATTTGGAGGATGTCGAGGCTCGTTTGGGTGCCGACGACCAAGAGGTGATGAGCGACATCGAGAATCGTCTGGCCGAGATCTTCCGCGAGAAGACCCCTTCGCCGATGATGGTTGTTACGATCCGCACCGTGCGCAGTGCCATCGAGCAGATGGGTAGACCCGAAGAGTTCGGTGAGCCACGTTCGACAGCCGACTCAAAGGAGCAGAAATCGCAACCGATCTATACGACCTTCGAGGAGCGTCGTTTCCGTCGTCCGTTGAATGATCGAGTGGTTGGCGGTGTCTGTGCCGGTCTGGCAAACTATTTTGGCGTTGATACGCTTTTGATGCGTGTAATAGCACTGCTACTATTCTGCTGTGCAGGTTTGAGTCTGTGGGTATATGTGATTTTGTGGATCGTAATGCCTTCGGAGGAGATGCACAAGTTGGATATTAATAAACAAAAGAGATAATCGAAAAAAGATAAAGAGATGAATGCAGACAACGTAAAAGCGCAGATGCGCAAAGGTATTTTGGAGTATTGTATCCTCTCGATTCTTTCGCGCGAGGATTCGTATGCACCCAAGATCATTGCCGAATTGAAGGCGGCACAGATGATTGTGGTCGAGGGTACGCTCTATCCTATTCTGACACGTCAGAAAAATCAGGGACTGCTGACCTACCGCTGGGAGGAGTCGCCGCAGGGTCCGCCGCGTAAATACTATATGTTAACCGATGAGGGTCGTCGCACGCTCGCTCAATTGGATGAGTCGTGGGAGGAACTGGTTAAGCAGGTGCGTGTGATTCGCTATGGTAATGAGGTTGATGAGACTGTTGAAGTTAAATAGTTTCAAAATAGCGTAAGATTATGAAAGAGAGCAAGAAAGTTAGTATTTCGGGTGTTGGTTTTGTCTTTGATATCGACGCTTACGAACTTTTGGCGAGTTATCTCGATAACCTCAATCAAACATATAAAGATACGGCCGATGGCGAGGAGATCGTTGCCGACATCGAGGCTCGCATTGCCGAGTTGATTCTTAACCGTCAGGATACGCTGACTGTTGTTTCGTTGCCGCTGATCCGCTCGATCATCGACCAGATGGGCTCGCCCGAAGCGATCGAAGAGGAGAGCAACGAGGGCGAAACAAAGCAGAAGGAGGATAAGACTCCGCGTATCCCGCGCCGTTTGTATCGCAACCCCGAGAGCTCGAAGTTGGGTGGCGTATGTTCGGGTATCGGAACATTCTTCGACATCGACCCCGTGTGGGTGCGTTTGGCGATGTTTGCACCAATCGTAGGTATTCTTCTGTTCGAGACGTTCGATTGGTACAACTTCCGCGACTTCTGTCGCACTCTGTTCGGTATCTTCATTTTGGGGTATATCGTGATGTGGTTTGCGATTCCGATGGCAAAGTCGGCACGCCAGAAACTCGAAATGACGGGCGAGCAGATCAACGCCTCGACAATCTCGTCGAAGACTCGTGCCGAGATGGAGGAGATGTCGCGTTCGGAGCGCAGCCAGTCGGTTATTGCCGAGATTATCTATGTGCTTGGCCGTATCATTCTCTTCTGTTTGAAGGCCTGCGCACTGCTCGCATTAGGTGCTATCTTGGCAGGCGTAATCGCTTGTATTGTAGGTTTGTTCGCACTTCTCTTTGTAGCCCCCGAGAGCGATTATGAGTTGTTCAGTTCGTTCACCACGCACCTCAACTCGCCCGCAATCGTAGCACTGATTGCCTCAGGCATTGTGGGTATCCTGCTGCCGTTGGTGCTGCTGGTCTATCTGCTGTCGGGATTCGTCTTTGGCCATAAGATCAACCGCACATTCTCGTTCATCGTTGGTGGTGCGTGGATCGTGGCATTGGTGATCTTCTTCGCAACCGCATTCAGCAACCACAAGATGATCCGCAAGGGTATCAAGGAGGTCGAGATGCGCGATGCTGTCGAGCGCAATCTGCGCCGTTGGGATGTGGATGATTCGTTCCTGCACTCGCTCGACCTTGAGGATGTAACGGTTAAGATCTATAACCACACCTATAATGTCGATGAGGATGGAGAAAATACGATCGAGATTGGCCACGACCGCCTCTATATCGACATTCCCGAGCGCGATTTGCTGATCGATATTGACAATAGCAAGGAGAGTGGCACAGCTCTCGTCGAGGGTGCCGATGAGGTTATCAAAGCAGCGGCTCCCACCGTTGAGACTGTAGCCGAGTAATCGTTTCGTTGCAGTGTAATTGTGCAGGCCGGCTCAACCGAGTCGGCCTGTGCTGTTTTTATGGCAAAGTATGAATGGTATCACAGCCCCGACGCGTGGTGGCCGAGCGAATAATGACGATATTGCACTATTTTCTTTTCGGAATGATATTTTCTGTCATAAAATTATTAACTTTGAGGAGTGTTGGTGTGTGATATTTCACGCGTGGCACAAATCAACAATCGAGAAAAACTAAAACGAAATAACTATGAAACGATTAAATGGCAATGTTACCCTGATTACGGGTGGCGGTAAAGGTATTGGATTCGGCTTGGCAGAGGCTTTTGCCGAGGAGGGCTCAAATCTGGTTCTGACGGGTAGAACAGAGTCGCGCCTTATCGCGGCGAAGCAGAAGTTGGAGGAGAAATATGGTATCGAGGTGCTGCCTTTGGTGGCTGACGGTGCCGATGAGGAGGCGATCAAGATGGTCGTAAAGAGGACTATCGAGCGATTCGGTAAGCTCAATACGTTGGTAAATAACGCTCAAGTGTCGAAATCGGGCTTGCCGCTGGTCGAGCATACGAAGGAGGATTTCGATCTGGCGATCTATTCTGGTCTGTATGCAGCGTTCTTCTATATGCGCGAGTGCTACCCCTATTTGAAGGAGTCGCGCGGCTCGGTGATTAATTTTGCGTCGGGTGCGGGTCTGTTCGGTAAGTTGGGTCAGGCATCGTATGCCGCAGCAAAGGAGGGTATTCGCGGTATGTCGCGCGTGGCGGCAGCAGAGTGGGGCCCCGATGGCGTTCGCGTGAATGTGATCTGCCCGCTGGCAATGACCGAGAGCCTGCAACAGTGGAAGGAGAATTTCCCCGAGTTGTACGAGAAGACCATTCAGGGTATTCCGTTGGGCCATTTCGCTGACCCGAAGGGCGATATTGGCCGTGTGTGCGTCTTCCTTGCATCGGACGATGCCGAGTACGTTACGGGCGAAACCATCACCCTCCAAGGCGGTAGCGGTTTGCGTCCGTAAGCGGTCGGTGGGCTTGATAACCATAAAAGAGACCCTACAGATTGGGTACATTCAATCTGTAGGGTTTTTCGTATTATTTACTTATACTGAAGGGTGTTTATTTGAAGATGGCCATTGTCCTATTATTTCTTCTCGAAACACCAATCGAAAACGTAATCTGCATCTTCTATACTTAAGATAATTTGTATGAACTTGCCTTTTACTCTTTTAATGTGTACATAGCCAGAAATAATTTCTCCTGGATATATAGTGTTCTTTTTTAGATATCCAAGTTCCTTTATCTTCCTTTCTTCTGCCATTGCGTTGTTAAAATCAGCCATTCTTTGTTGTGATAGAGCTTGTGCTTGATATGCTGCACCTGCGTCGTATGTTTGTGTGTATGATGTGGATGATCCATAATAATTCCCATATCCATATCCATTAGAACCATATGTTAAGCTATTCCCTGAGTAATAAGAATTAGTTGTAGATGTTGAATACCCTGCGTTAGCTGTTGACATCCCTTCTGCAACTCCCATCAGTACTGCCGCCCAAACTTGAGAACGATTTACCTTTTTTATATATTCATCAGAAGACCAAATCTCGAGGTCTGTAATAATGCCTTTCTTATCAGTAGAACTTGCTGATATGTTAATAGTTGGATCGAACTCTATAGGCGTTATAGTATTATTGGAAATAATAACATCTATTCGATGCCATTTGCCATAATCTTTAGCGATAGTATTGGTGAGAGCAATTATTAATCCATTTTTAATATAAAATTGCCACGGAGTACCATCCTTGTATTCGACTTTTCTTTCATCTATAGATGGCGTTTCCCAAACAGGAGTATTATCTGATAAATGAAACTTGGTTAAGTTACCATCGGGGTCTGCCATAATATAGTAGTCATTTATCGGTTTGCCGTCAGAATATTCAACTTGTATATAAGCTCCATTATCAAAAAATTCTGTGTACAAACCAGATATGTTTCCATTAATATATTGACCAGTTTGTTTAATGAGTCCATTTTCTGTGTATACGCAAAACTCACCGTTTAATATACCTTGTTGGTAAGATCTGACAGCCTCAGGTTTGCCATTCTTGAAATAGTTTATACACTCTCCATTGAAAATAGTTTTTGCGTCATCCAAAGAATCAATTTGGATAAAACCGCCACTACTTTGTAATTCTCCCGACACATAATAGTCCCTATATTGTTTTGGCTGAAGGCTATCTATAGGATAATAAGCAATTCGATAAAAGTCAGCAAATGCTTTATTGGGAGCGTATTTCCATTCTTTGGTGTAGTATAAAGTATCTATTCTATCCTGAGCGAATATGGTACTTATCAAACAGATGTGGCACACTAATATTAGGAGAAACTTCTTCATAAAGGTTTGAGATTAATTTAATATGACAAATTTAGTAATTATTTCCGTTGGATGGATATATTTTCGTAAAAAAACAAACCCGCCTCAATTACAACATTGGGGCGGGTTTTTGCATAGGGTAGGGCGCGGTATGGCCTTTATGTCAATCGCATTACAACTCCTTAATGAAGGCTCTGCGACGCTTGTGCTGAATGTGGTCAAACTCGGTAAAGTTGGCCAAACTCTTATAGTTGTCTTCGAGAATGGCGGTCGTCTCGACCCTCTGAATTCCATACTTCGAGAAGTATGGCGTCATATCGTTGATGATCATCGCCGTAACGCCCTTGTCCTGGTAGTCGGGACGTACCGCAATTATCAGTAGATCGAAGTCGCTTATCCTCTTTGCCTTCAATGCTTTGAGAAGGTGATACCAGCCAAACGGGAATAGGCGACCACCGCACTTGCGCAACGCCTCCGAAATCGACGGCATACCCAATCCGACAGCCACGATCTCGTCCTGCTCGTTGGCTACCATCGTAACGAAGTCGAAGTTGAGTATCGGGAAATACATCTTGCTGTAATACTGCTTCTGTCGCGGTGTCATCGGTTGATAATTGTACAACTTCTGATATGCCGCATCCATCACATCGAAGTAGGTATATCCGTACCTCTTTCTCAACTCCCTTGAATTTTTAACCTTAACGACGTGGAGCTTGCATCGACTCTCGATCAACTGCACAACACGTTTGATTCGCTCGGTAGTCTCCGCGGGCGGTGTGATTTGATACTCAATCCAATCGGCCTCCTTGCGCAAACCATATCGCTCGTAGTGAGCTACGTAATAGGGATAGGTGTAAAGGCTCGCCATCGGAGCGTTGTAGTCGAAACCCTCCAGCAATAGACCCTGATGATCGAAATCCGTAAAGCCAACAGGTCCATTCAAGCAGTTCATGCCCTTGCTGCGACCCCACTCGGCAACTGCATCCAGCAGAGCTTTGAAGACTTCGTAATCATCAATAAAATCAAACCAGCCGAAACGACACTTCTTGACTCCCCACGCCTCGTTGGCACGACGGTTGACGATGCCTACGATGCGACCTACGATCTGGTTATTGCGGTAGGCCATATATGCCACATAGTCGCAAACTTCGAGTGCGGGATTGCTCTTGGGGTTGAATGTATTCACCTCATCGAAGAAGATGGGCGGACAGTAGTAAGGGTTGCCTTTGTAGAGGTCTATTCCGAACTGCACAAATCGGGTGAGCTCGCGTTTTGTTGTTACTTCTCGAATAACAATGTCGTTAGGGTTAGTAATAGGCATAAGGTTTTTTGGGTTTGGGTCTCTTCGTTTATCTGCTTGTCAAAGTGCCATTTGGCATCGCTCACGGCTCATCATGCGTGTTTTTTCGCTGTAATCAGCCGCTAAAATCCGAGCGTTTCTTTGGTAAAGGTAGAGTTTATTCGCGACTTTTCCAAACGAGTGTTTTAGATTTATTACAATCAGGGTGATATAGCAACGACTCTTTGTTCTTATTAAATGTAGCCATCGAAAGATACTACAACGGCATTAAATCTTCACATCACCCCGACATAAGTAAGCTGCGATCAATATATGGGTCAGTCTCAAAACGAGAGTCTGTCCATCTGCTCTCTACTCTGTATATCAAGCATTTGCCTTTGTCCAGTACTATACTCCCAATTCGAGGGACACTTGGGTTGTTTCAAGGTGTCGTTTTCGAGTCCGACTTTTACCATACAAACTTCAGAACTACAGTTGCTTACGACAAATTTACGAATAATTTTTGAATTGACAAAATCGAAGAGAGATGGCCTCTATTTATAGCCAC
>JAFPAT010000087.1 GCA_017425655.1 Rikenellaceae bacterium
CGTCCCTTCTGTCTGCTTGATTACTTTCCGAAAGATTACCTGATGGTAATCGACGAGAGCCACGTAACACTGCCGCAGGTACGCGCAATGTATGGTGGCGACCGCGCCCGCAAGGTCAATCTTGTGGAGTACGGATTCCGACTGCCCGCCGCCATCGACAACCGCCCGCTACGTTTCGAGGAGTTCGAATCGTTGGTCGGAACGTCGATATATGTCAGTGCTACGCCTGCCGATTACGAGCTAATTAAGAGCGAAGGTGCTGTGGTAGAGCAGTTAATCCGCCCGACAGGTCTTGTCGATCCGCCATTGCAGGTTAAGGTTACCGACAACCAGATTGACGATTTGATGGAGGAGATTGATGCACGTGTGCGTCGTGGCGACAAGGTCCTCGTTACAACTCTTACCAAGCGAATGGCAGAGGAGCTTTCGCGCTATTTCGATCGCGTAGGCGTGCGCAACCGATATATCCACTCCGACATCGAGACGCTCGAACGTGTGCAGATTCTCGATGATCTGCGCGCCGGCTCGTTCGATGTGCTGGTCGGAGTCAATCTACTTCGCGAAGGCTTGGATCTGCCCGAGGTCGGACTGGTCGCAATTATGGATGCCGACAAGGAGGGATTCCTGCGTAATGTGCGTTCGATCACGCAGATAGCAGGTCGCGCCGCACGCCACGCGCAGGGCAATGTGATTATGTATGCCGAGCGATGCACCGAGTCGATGCGTCTGGCTATCGAGGAGAGTAACCGCCGCCGCGAGAAACAGCTTACATTCAATATCGAGAATCAGATGTTGCCTCGACAGGCGCAAAAAAGCGGTTCAGGCCGAAACAACCTGCTCGAATTGGCAGCGGTCGAGAGCGAGGGCGCAACAGCAAAATATACACCGCTCGAAACACTCGTGGCTCCCATTGCGGCCGATGTGCGTGCCGACTACAAGGCGACGAGTGCAACCACCGAGGGCAATACGCTCGATGTAGCAATCGCAACAGCACGCGAGCAGATGGAGCGTGCAGCCAAAGTGTTGGACTTTATGACAGCGGCGAAATTCCGCGATTTGATGTACGAATTGCAACGACGAAAGGAGGAACAAAAATGAGATTAGCCGAGATGATCGGTCATGCGATCGATCTGTTCTACATACCGCCATTTACACGACTCATGTCGCGCGAGACATTCCGCTACGGAGCGTGCGGAGCCGCCAATATGGCGCTCGATTTGGTACTCTATTACCTTATCTATCACTACGTTGTCGCCGAGCGATTTATCGACTTGGGTGTGGTAGTGATGTCGCCCCATATCGCATCGCTCTGCGTGGTTTTCCCGATTACGTTTTTCAATGGTTTCTGGCTCAACCGCAATGTCGCATTCCGACGCTCGACACTGCCACAAGGTCGTCAGTTGTGGCGTTATGCCCTCTCGGTTGGCGGCTCGATACTGCTCAACTACGTATGCATGAAACTATTGGTCGAGCAGGCCGGCGTATGGGCAACACCCGCCAAAGCTATCACAACCGTTATCTCGGTAGCTTACAGCTACTTGGCCGCACGATATTACTCATTCAGAACAAATTCGAGCGGAGAATAGTCGCCGAATGAAAAAAATCATTACCTTTGTCTTTCTATGATTGACCGCGCCACGATAGATCGAATATATGCCACCGCCGACATTGTCGAGGTGATTAGCGATTATGTTACACTACGTAAAAAGGGTGTCAACTATCAGGCGTGCTGTCCATTCCATAACGAGAAGACCCCTTCGTTCGTGGTCTCACCCTCGAAAGGCGTATATAAATGTTTCGGTTGCGGCAAGGGTGGCAATGCCATTACATTCGTAATGGAGCACGAGAGTTTGAGCTATACCGAGGCGCTGAAAGCGGTTGCCCGCAAGTATGGTATCGAAGTGCAGGAGCGCGAAATGACCAACGAGGACAAGGAGCGCGAGAACCGCCGCGAGAGTATGATGGCAGTCAATGACTTTGCCGCCAAATACTTCGTAAATGAGATGACGCGCACCGATGAGGGTCGTAGCGTAGCTCTCTCATATCTGCGCGGTCGAGGCGTTTCTGACGAGATGATTACCCGATTCCAACTCGGCTACTGTCCCTCGGCAGGTGATGCGATGTCGCGCGAAGCGATGGCAAAGGGCTACAAAGAGGAGTTCCTCGTCGGCACAGGCCTTACTATCAAGCGCGAAACGGGTGGTTACTACGACCGTTTCTGTGGTCGAGTTATCTTCCCTGTACATACAGTCAGCGGTCGCGTTACAGCCTTTGGAGGTCGTACGATGCGCACCGATAAGAATGTCGCGAAGTATGTCAATTCGCCTGAAAGCGAAGTATATAGCAAGAAGAACGTCCTCTATGGTCTCTTCTTTGCGAAGAAGGCTATCCAGCAGCAGGATTGTGCCATTATGGTCGAAGGTTACCTCGATGTTATCTCGATGCACCAAGCCGGCATTGAGAATGTCGTGGCTTCGTCAGGCACATCGCTAACGGTTGAGCAGATACAGCTCATCAAGCGTTTTACGCGCAATATGACGGTCATATATGATGGCGATGCAGCGGGTATCAAAGCATCGTTGCGCGGTATTGATATGATTCTGCGCGAGGGCATGAACGTACGCGTAGTACAGCTCCCCGAGGAGGATGACCCCGATACATTTGCACGTCGCCACTCGTCGGAGCAACTAAAAGCCTATATCGCCGATAATGAGCGTGATTTTATCACCTTCAAAGCCAACCTGTTGATGGCCGAGGCCGCAGGCGATCCAATCAAACGATCGGGTTTGATTGCCGACATTGTAACTTCGATTGCACAGATTCCCGACCCCATTCCACGCGCAGTATATGTCAAAGAGTGCGCCGAGTTGATGCAGATCGACGAGCAGGTGCTATTGGGCGAGGTTGCACGCAAGCGCATCGCATCGAACAACGACAAAGAGGCCTCCGAGTTTATCCGCCGTCAGCAGAGCATTATCCGTGAGCAGCAGAGCACAACAAGTCGCTATCAAGGCGAGGTCGGCAGCAGTGTCGAGGCATTGGAACGCGAGTTGAGCAAGTATCTGATTAAGTATGGTCATTGCGATTTCGATTTCCGAAATGGTCGCGATGTGATTCGGTTGAATGTTGCCGAGACTATTCTTTCGGATCTTGAAAATAATGAGTTAGAGTTCCGTACTCCCGTATATCACAACATATTACAGACTTTCCGCACCCTCTACGATCAGACCGAAAAGGGTGAGGAGATTCCGCAATACCACTTCATCAACCACCCCGATCCGGAGGTGTGCAAAGCGGCCGTCGATCTCTACACCTCGGAAGAGAACTACGTAGCAAGTAAGATTTGGGAGAAGTTCGATATTATGGTCGAGAGCGAAGAGGAGCGATTGAGTACAGCCATTCCGCGAGCCGTAATTCTCTACAAGGCCGCAGTTATCAAATCGATCATCTCGGAGTTGATGGAGTCGCTCAAAGAGGAGGGCAAAAGCGAGGAGGAGGTTTCATTCCTATTGAGTAGGATCTCTCTGCTGAACGACGAGCGTCGAAACATATCCGATCAGCTTGACCGCACGGTTTTGTAAGTAGTACTATTTATTATATAAGAGAGCCTGCCCAAAGGGGCAGGCTCTTTGTCTGTTATCAAATTACAGATAACCCTCTTCGCCGAACATCCGCGCATAGATTTCAGCTTTCGCTTCAAGACGCATTGGATATGCGCGCGACGACGAGGGCATACGCCAAAAACGCAATCGCCGCTCCCCAATCGCCACTTCCGACCAACCGCCAACGGCAGGAGCCACACATCCGAAATGCTCTACAATCTGATCTGTGGCCTTTTGCCCTGTCGTTACAATTGCCTCGCATGCAGGAATTTGCAACAACAATGCCTCAATATCGGTCGGCGTAACAACTTCAAGGAAACGATCCGAGGCATTATCCATCAATCGGCGCACCTCACTCGCCGCATCATAAAGCGCGATGCCGCGTTCGGTGCAAAACTGCACAATGCGCTCACGATCGAAACGTTTCTCTCCCTCGACCTCAAAATATCGTCGATCGGCAAAGAACAGATGGCCCATAATGCGCCACATATCGTTTGTCCAATTGGGATAGAACCACTCCATCGACCACCTTTTACGCTGGGGCGGAAAGCTACCAAGCATAAGCACTCGTGCTCCTGCGGGCAGGAATGGAGCAAGCGGATGTCGTTCGGTAGGGATCGTCATAACTAACTGATTAAGACCATTCAGGCTGCAAACTTATCACTCCGTGCGCGAACTCTCTACTCCTCCTTCGGCGAGGGGAACAGGTCGTTATTGTTGCGACGCAGGTGAACGAACGCCTCGGCGCGATCGCAATGGAACTCGCGACCACGGAAACGCTCCATATCGCCGTGCCACTCGTAGATGTCATCCATTCCCTGACTTACGTGGCAGTTGCAAGCACGACGCTTCTGCTCAGCAACATCAGAGATATCGACCCAATCGGTCGGTGCAAAGCACTGCGACTGCATACCGCTCATCGCCTCGCAATAGAACAACTCGAAGTTGTAACCCAGACGACGCCAAGCGTCATAGACCAATAGCGAGCATACACGATGGTCGGGGTGCGAGTCGATCGGCCAATGGGTGAAAACGATATCGGGAGCCTCAGCCGCAATCAATTCGCGCATCTCGACATAACGAGCCTTGTTGATCTCGGCATCGCCATCAATTTGGGTCATAAAGATCGGACGCACGTCCAGAATTTCGCACGCTGCCTTAGCCTCGGGAACACGAATCGCAGCTGCCTCATCGAGCGTCTTACCGACGATACCACGCTCGCCCTTAGTCATATAGACCGACACCACATCGTAGCCCGCCTTACGCAACTGAATCATCGTACCTCCGCAGCAAGTTTCAGGATCGTCGGGGTGCGCACCAATAATCAGAGCCTTCGGTTTGCGCGATTTTTTACTCTCTTTCTTCTCTGTTTTGTCAGCTTCGCCGGCAAAAACGCTCGGGCCGAGCAGTGCTGTTCCGAGCAGTGCCGTACCCGTCATTTTCAACATCTTACGTCTATCCATAGCGTTTATGTTTAAGTTAATTTTCGTTGTGTATTTCTCTCTATTTCATCACTTCGCGCAGTCGCTCTTCGAGCCAATCGAATGCAACCGAACGCACCTCGCAACGACCGATAGCCACAGGAAGTACTATGCGAATCTGATCAGCAGCCGCCTTCTTATCCTTGCGCAGAGCCACGATCATCTTTTCGATCGGAGCAGGCGAGGTGAGTGTAAATCCAAGACGTGCAAATACCGCCTCGATACGCGCCGCCTCTCGTTCGGGCATAAGTCCCATATTGACTGACAAACGCGCCATAACTACACAGCCGACAGCCACCGCCTCGCCGTGCAACATCTTACGTGAAGACTTCTCAATAGCGTGTGCGACGGTATGTCCAAGATTAAGTTTGCGACGTTCGCCACTCTCGCGCTCATCGCGTTCGACAATGCCCGCCTTAATCTTCACAGCCATCAAAATCAGGTCGGCCATCAACAACGGATCTCGACGCAACTCTTCAAACGACATCGCCTCAACCATCTCAAACAGAACACGATTGCCAAGCAGACCCGTCTTAATCAACTCGGCAAGACCTGCACGGAATTGGCGGTCCGAGAGCGAATGCAACATCTCGATATCGCACAACACAAATTCGGGCTGATTGAAACATCCGATCATATTTTTGTAGCCATCGAGATTGACCCCGTTCTTACCGCCCACGCTGGCATCGACCTGACCGAGCAACGTGGTCGAGACAAAGCCGAAACGCACTCCGCGCATAAACGTCGAAGCCACGAAGCCTGTGATGTCGGTAACTATACCGCCGCCAATACCGAGCAGGAATGTCTGTCGGTCGGCACCACGTGCGATCAATTCGCGGTGAATCTCCTCGATTGTTTGCAGGGTTTTGATCTTCTCACCCGTACCGATTACGATATGCTCATACTGATTGATCAGACGACGATAACGACGAGCAATCGTCTTATCGGTGATAACGATGACGCGATGCCCCCAAGGCAAAAGCGGGTGCAGATCGTGTCGCCAACCACCCATAACGATACGGCTCATCAGCCTACCTTCGTGCGAAATTTCCAATATACGGCCCATAGATATCTATATTTATATACAAATGTAACACTTTCGCGGATATTTTTGTACCTTTGCGGCATTAAAAAATCTCGGAATTATGCAAAAGTTACGCAATATCGCTATCATTGCACACGTCGATCACGGCAAAACCACCCTCGTCGATAAGATGATTCTGGCTGGACACCTGCTGCGCGACGGCGAAAAAAAGGGTAGCGATCTGATTCTCGACAACAACGATCTGGAACGCGAACGCGGTATCACGATCCTCTCGAAGAATGTTTCGGTAATCTACAAGGATTACAAAATCAATATCATTGACACCCCGGGCCACGCCGACTTCGGTGGCGAGGTTGAGCGCGTACTGAATATGTGCGACGGCGTTTTGTTGCTGGTCGATGCCTTCGAGGGCACGATGCCGCAGACACGCTTCGTATTGCAGAAGGCTCTCGCGTTGGGCAAGAAGCCGATCGTGGTGATCAACAAAGTCGATAAGCCCAACTGCCGCCCCGAGGTGGTTAATGAGCAGGTTTTCGATTTGATGTTCACGCTCGACGCATCGGAGGAACAGCTTGATTACAAGACGATTTACGGCTCGGCAAAGCAGGGCTGGATGTCGCACAAGTGGCAGGAGCCGACGGGTAGCATTGCCCCGCTGTTGGATGCAATTATCGATGAGATTCCCGAACCCGAAGTGGTCGAGGGAACTCCCCAAATGCTTGTAACCTCGCTCGAATATTCGCCCTATGTGGGCCGTATTGCCGTAGGTAAGGTTACGCGCGGCGAACTGCGTGCAGGACAGAATGTTACCCTTGCAAAGCGCGACGGTGAAACGATGATCAAAACCAAAATCAAGGAGTTGATGGTATTCGAAGGTCTGGGCAAAGCGAAGGTCGAGAAAGTCGGCTGTGGCGAAATTTGCGCGTTGGTCGGTATCGAAGGCTTCGAGATTGGCGACACCATTTGCGATTACGAGAATCCCGAGCCGCTGCCCCCGATCGCTATCGACGAGCCGACGATGTCGATGTTATTCACAATTAACAACTCGCCCTTCTTCGGCAAAGATGGCAAGTATGTTACCTCGCGCCACATCAAGGAGCGCCTCGACCGCGAGCTCGAAAAGAACCTCGCACTGCGCGTCGAGCAGGGCGTGAATGCCGATAGCTTTAATGTCTATGGTCGCGGCGTGTTACACCTCTCGGTGCTGGTCGAGACGATGCGACGCGAAGGTTACGAGTTGCAGGTTGGTCAGCCGAAGGTTATCATCAAGGAGATCGACGGCGTTAAGTGCGAGCCTATCGAAGAGATGACTGTCGATTGTCCCGACGAGTATGCAGGTACGGTTATCGAGCTGACTACCAAGCGAAAAGGTACGCTCGTCAATATGGAGTCGGATAGCGGTCGCACACGATTGGAGTTCTCGATTCCCTCACGCGGCATCATCGGTCTGCGATCGAATATGCTTACTGCAACAGCCGGCGAAGCGATTATGACCCACCGTTTGAAAGGCTTTGAGCCCTGGGTTGGCGAGATTGAGATGCGTACAAACGGCTCACTGATCGCCTCGGAGACAGGTACTGCATACGCCTACTCGATCGACAAGTTGCAGGATCGCGGTCGTTTCTTCATCTCACCGATGGATCAGGTCTATTGCGGTCAGGTGATTGGCGAGAGCACCCGTAGTGGCGACATCACGGTCAATGTTACAAAAGCGAAGCAGCTGACCAATATGCGAGCATCGGGCTCTGACGATAAGGCTGTGATCGTTCCGCCCGTTGTTTTCTCGTTGGAGGAGGCTTTGGAGTATATCAAAGAAGATGAATATGTGGAGGTTACACCCAAGTCGATGCGTCTGCGCAAGATCCTTCTGAACGAAGTTGATCGCAAGCGCGCCGCAAAGGAAATGTAAGCTATTGATTCACAATTTAGAATTCGAAAAAAGCCGCACTTTCAGGTGCGGCTTTTTTGTTTATTGCAAATCGAATAGTCCCTATTTGCTCAAAATCTCGGCGGCTTTGGCGCGTGCCTGCTCTCGGACTTCGGGGGTGATATTCTTCCAAACCACATTCACAACCCAAAACAGCGCGCTGATATCGTCGGCATAACCAACCATCGGCAGCAGGTCGGGCACAATGTCGATCGGCAGGATAAAGTAACCCAACACGCCATAGATCTTCGCTTTATCAGCCGTCGAGACCGCAGGTGAGCGCATTACATAGTAGAGCGTCAGCAACGCCTCCAAGGCTTTGCCTCCCAACTTTTTAGCAACCCTACCCAACTTCGAGGTCAGTTTATTTTCGGAGTAGTGATCGCCATAACGCTCGATATTCGACGGCACCAATGCCTTCGACTGCGGCTCGAAATCTTCGCGCTCGTAGTGGTTATTTTCGTTGATTACTTCCATTTCTGCTACTTGTTTTGACAAATATAGCAATAAAATATTTTATTTTCAAATTCGGCTACCCCACCGTAACCTCAACAAGATCCTCACGACGCAGATACTTCTCGGCAAGACGTTGCACATCTTCGGGCGTACAGCGACGAATGGCTTCAACCGAACGCTCAATGGCGAGGTTATCCGTTCCACACTGCACATTCTCTATCGTAACATCGACAATGCCAAACGGGCCATCCAAAATGCGCATCATCTCGCCCACCATAATATTCTTCACAAGGGCCAACTCCTGCTCCGAGATCAGTTCCGTGCGCAGACGTTCAATCTCGGTATATATCTGATGCAGAGTATCTTCACGCGCCTCGGCAGCCACCTGTGTTGCAATCGCCAGATAGCCAGCGCGATCAAGATTTGCCATTGCCGCAAAAACACCGTACGTATAACCTCGCTCCTCGCGCAAATTACGCATCAGACGCGACCCGAAATATCCGCCCAATACCGTTGCAACAACTTGCATACCAACATAATCGGGATGATTGCGTGTAAATAACATTCGGCCTACACGCACCGCCGATTGCACTGCACCGGCGTGTTCCAATCGCACGCACGGAGTCTGCACCGCATCGGGGAAGATCAACGGCAAACGCTCGCCACTCTGCGGCAACTGCATACAGATATTTTCGATTGCCTTCAACGCCTCGTCCGAGAGGTCGCCACTGCACACAACAAAGCAGTTATCGGCCGTATAGTGGCGGCGATAAAAATCGACAACCTCTTCGCGACTCAACTCATCGTATGCCGACAGCGGAGCCGATACTCCGTAGGGATGTTCCGATCCGAACATAGCCGCCGCAAACGCCTCACGCACACGCACATCAACCTTTCGACGTTCGATCTCCAATCGTTGGCGACGTTTGATTCGATATGAGTCGAACTCCTCCTGCGGGAAGGCGGGGCGGAGCAGAATCTCCTCGGCCGTTTGCAGTGTCGGCAAGAAGAATTTCGACAAGGCACAAAAACTAACCACAACCACATCTCGATCGACTGCTATATCAAAATAAGAGCCATAGAAATCGAGTT
The DNA here is from genome assembly GCA_017425655.1 of Rikenellaceae bacterium. GTDB lineage: Bacteria > Bacteroidota > Bacteroidia > Bacteroidales > Rikenellaceae > Alistipes. Next base: position 9,604 of record JAFPAT010000087.1, read on the forward strand.
GCTCGGCAAGTTGTCGCGCAGTAAAGCGATCACTACCCTCGCTCAACAGATTTGCGGCAGCCGTAGCCGAAAAGAAGCGGTTCTGGCGCGACGATCCTGCGCCGAAAACAAAGCTCAAACGCACGACTTGTTGGTCGTGATTTTCAAGCAAATAGAGGCGAACGCCATTAGCCAACGTCGTAAGGTTGGCAACGGGCACATCAACACTTTCGGGAATACGGATCGCAGGGCGACGGGGAAAACTATTTTGTCTCATTTGCAGCTCGATAAATAAGGGTTGAACTTCTCTCGGGGGTGAAGATTCGGCGGCATCCCTCTGCAATCTCTTCGGCCGTAATCGATCGATAGATCGCCACCTCACCATTGATCAATTCAGGAGTACCGAGCATCGAATAGTAACCGAGATTCATCGCTTTGTTCATCACATTCAGCTCGCCAAACAGTACTCCTGCCTCAAATTTATTGCGCACCTTTTCGAGTTCGTACTCTTCAACGCGCTCATTTTGCAGGCGGTGCAACTCGCTCCACAGAGCTGCCTCGGCTGTCGCCACATCGACACCCGCAGCCACCTGCCCCGTCAATACGAACATTCCCGCATCGACATCGCCCGAAATATAGGCATTCACTCCACTAAACAGACGGCGATGACGCACCAACGCATCATACAATCGTGCCGACTCGCCACCCGCCAGCAAGTCGCTGACCAGATCCAGAAGATAGAAATCGCGGCTTTGACGATCGCCCATCGGGAAGATGACTGCAATTGCCGTAGCAGGCACATCGCGCTCCACCTCCAAACGTCGCGCCTCGGTTTGTTCGGGCTCAACGGGCAGGGAATCAGCTACAAACGGTTCATCGGCAATCGACCCAAACCACTTATCGGCCAACTCGAAGAATCGCTCTTCCTCCATATCGCCCGAAAAACTCAAAATCGCATTCGAGGGGCGATAGTAACGGCGATAGAATCGCTCGGCTTCGTCGATTGTTGCCGCTGCGATGTGATCGGGAGTAAGACCGATCGTAGCCCAACGATAAGGATGTACGCGATAGCGAAGGGCACGCATAAGCATCATCTGATCACCATAGGGTTGATTCAAATATCGCTGATTATACTCCTCAATCACAACTCGTTTCTCGGCCTCAAACTTACGGCGCGAAAGACGAAGACCCGTCATTCGATCGCTTTCGAGCCAGAGAGCCGTCTCGACATTGGCAGTCGGGAGAGTGATGTAAAAATCGGTATAATCGTTGTTGGTAAATGCATTATTCTCACCGCATGCCATCTGCACGGGAGTATCGAAATCGGGGATACGGCGCGTACCGCGAAACATCAGATGCTCAAACAGATGAGCAAAACCCGTATGGTCGGGATCCTCATTTCGCGCGCCAACACAATAGAGCAAATTGATCGCCGCGAGTTTCGAGTTTCGATCTCGATTAGCCGCTACACGCAGACCATTTGCAAGGGTATGTAATTTGTAGTTGATCACGTTTGAAAATATATTTATCTGCCACAAATGTAGCGAATATATTCCGAATAGTCGCATACCTCGTCAAGCTATATAAAGAAGATTGTACCGTGGGTCTGCTTTTTTATAATATATGTAGGATTTTCGGATATTTTTCGTAAATTTGTACGATTTTTTTCGCACCGCAAAGGTCTATATGCGGCAATAATCTGACAATCAGCCGAGAAGGCCGATTATTCGTAGAATACATAGTGAAAGAGAGAGAAAAAATAATAATATAACGTAAACTAAAAATTTACACAGATGTCTGAAAAAAAGTTTATCACGTGTGATGGTAACTATGCCGCTGCCCATATCGCTTATATGTTCAGCGAGGTGGCCGCTATCTACCCTATCACACCGTCATCAACGATGGCCGAATTGGTTGATGAGTGGGCGGCATCGGGTCGCAAAAATATCTTCGGTGAGACCGTAAAGGTCGTTGAGATGCAGTCGGAGGCTGGCGCAGCAGGCGCAGTACACGGCTCGCTCCAAGCAGGTGCATTGACCAGCACATTCACAGCATCGCAGGGTCTGTTGCTGATGATTCCCAATATGTACAAAATCGCTGGCGAGTTGCTCCCGGGCGTATTCCACGTTTCGGCTCGCGCATTGGCAGCACAGTCGCTGTCGATCTTTGGCGACCATCAGGACGTAATGGCTACCCGCCAGACAGGTTTCGCAATGTTGGCAACCTCGTCGGTGCAGGAGGTTATGGATTTGGCCGGTGTGGCTCACATCGTTGCTATCAAGTCGCGCATCCCCTTCATGCACTTCTTCGATGGTTTCCGTACTTCGCACGAGATTCAGAAGATCGAACTCATCGACGAGGCTCGTTTGACCTCGTTGCTCGATCGTGAGGCTCTGGCAGAGTTCCGCGCACGCGCACTCAATCCCGAGCACCCCGTAACTCGCGGTACGGCACAGAACCCCGATATCTATTTCCAGACTCGTGAGGCAGCAAACCGTTTCTACGATGCAATTCCCGATATGGTTGCCGAAACGATGAAGCAGATCTCGGAGATCACCGGTCGTGAGTACAAGCCCTTCACCTATTATGGTGCAGAGGATGCCGAGCAGGTTGTTGTTGCAATGGGTTCGGTAACCGAAACATTGAAGAAGGTTGTCGATTACCTCAACAAGCAGGGCAAGAAGGTCGGTGTCATCACCGTTCATCTCTATCGTCCCTTCTCGGCGAAGTATATGTTCGAGGTAATGCCCAAGAGCGTGAAGCGTGTTTGCGTACTCGACCGTACAAAGGAGCCGGGTGCTGCAGGCGAGCCTCTCTACCTCGATGTTAAGGATGCATTCTACAACTGTGAGAATCGCCCGATGATTATCGGCGGTCGCTACGGTCTGTCATCGAAGGATACGACCCCCGCACAGATGTTGGCAGTTTATGAGAATCTGGCTGCTGCCGAGCCCAAGAATCAGTTCACCGTTGGTATCGTTGATGACGTTACATTCACTTCGCTGCCCGTTGGTGAGGAGATCTCGCTGGCAAAGGAGGGTACCTTCGAGGCTCTGTTCTTCGGTCTGGGTGCAGACGGTACGGTAGGTGCTAACAAGAACTCGATTAAGATTATCGGCGGCTCGACCAACAAATATTGCCAGGCATACTTCTCGTATGACTCGAAGAAGTCGGGCGGCTACACCTCGTCGCACTTGCGTTTCGGCGACAACCCGATCACTTCGCCCTATCTGGTAACTACCCCCGATTTCGTGGCTTGCCACGTTCCGTCGTATGTCGATAAGTATGACGTATTGAAGGGCTTGAAGAAGGGCGGCTCGTTCCTTCTGAACTCGGTGCATGATGCAGCAACCACATGCGCTACGCTGCCCGATGCAATGAAGGTCTATTTGGCAAAGAACAATATCAACTTCTATATCATCAACGCAACGAAGATCGCTGCCGAGTTGGGTTTGGGCAACCGC
>JAFPAT010000088.1 GCA_017425655.1 Rikenellaceae bacterium
GACGATTCTGTCGTTGATTCTGCCAGCAGACGACGATAATCATTGAGATTAATACCGTCGCGATTGATAATCATGCGGCGTGAGTTGGCTATGCCTATCACGTTGATTTTTAGTGAATTTTCCTCGGCTAACTTATGTTGTTGTTTAGCTATCTGATCGAGTAAATTGCTACCAACTAAACCAACGCCTGCGACAAATACATTCAGTACCTGATACTCTGACAGGAAGAACGAATCGTGGATTACGTTCAACGCTTTGCGCAGACTATCAAGCGAAATAACGAACGAGATATTTGTCTCCGATGCACCTTGCGAGCAAGCGATCACGTTGATACCATTTCGACCTAAAGTATTGAATAGCTGCCCTGCAACACCAGGTGTATGTTTCATATTTTCGCCTACGATAGCAACGGTTGCCAAGTCGTGCATCGCGATAATTTCGTTGATCTCACCTTGCGAAATCTCTTTAGCAAATTCACGCGACAACTCCTCGACAGCCTTTGCCGAATCCGACTCATTAACACCGATTGAGGTGGTGTTCTCCGAAGCGGCCTGCGCAACGAAATAGACACTGATTCCGGCCTCTGCCAATGTGCGGAAAATACGATGATTGACACCGATAACGCCCACCATACCAAGACCCTGAATCGTCAGCAGGCAGGTGTCGTTGATTGACGAAATACCCTTAATGCTACGCTCGTCTGCACGGTGCTCATTCGAGATGAGCGTACCAGCCGCATCGGGATTGAACGTATTGCGAATACGAATCGGGATATTCTTGTGATATACGGGGAAGATCGTCGGCGGATAGACCACTTTCGCACCGAAGTTACACAACTCGGTAGCTTCGGCAAAAGTCAGATGATCAATGACATATGTGGTATTGATGACACGCGGATCAGCCGTCATAAAACCATCAACATCGGTCCAGATCTCCAACATATCGGCATCGAGAGCCGCAGCTACGATCGCGGCCGTATAGTCCGAGCCTCCACGGCCAAGATTGGTTACGTCGCCACTATCGCGATCAGATGAGATAAAACCACCCATAACGGTTCGCAGTGGCAATGTTGCAAATGCCTCACGGATTCGCTCGTTGGTCTGTTTGAAATCGACGATGTGTTTATCGTAGTAGTGTGTCGTGCGGATAATTGAGCGCGAATCTTTCAACTCTGCCCCATCGATAATGGCTGCAATAATTGTCGAAGAGAGTCGCTCTCCATAGCTAACGATTGTGTCGCGAGTTCGCTCCGAAAGATCCTTAATGAGGAAGATACCTTTGTAGATGTTTGACAACTCATCAATCATCGCATCGATCTTCGCACGAATTTCAGTAGCCAACGCACTCCCACCCATCAATTCCTCAATGGTTGAATGGTGCTTATCAATTATGAATTGCAATTCTGCAAAGTATCCCTCATCTCCCGATGAAGCCATTTTAGCCGTACGAATCAGTCGGTCGGTGATTCCGCCCATTGCCGATACTACGACAATAGTCGGCTCGTTCGACTGCTCGACGATCTGTTTAACTTTCAGCATTGCAGCGGCGGAACCTACCGATGTTCCGCCAAACTTCATTACTTTCATCCAAATCCTGTTTATTTCAACAATTTAGCCAACGAAGCCAAGTTGCGCTCGTTCTGAACGTTCTTGCCTTCGGGTGTGTATAGATAGTCCAGACGGTCGGCGAAATGCGTTTCAACCTTACCTCGAACAATCTTCATTGTGCTATTAACCAAGCCATTCTGCTCGGTGAAGGCTTCATCAACAATAGCCAGACCTGCGGGCAACCAACGGTGCGGGAACTCGGTTTCGAACTCACCGCCCTTGTGGTACTTGTTAATTTCGGCCTCGATTACTCGAGCTGCCGCTGCGGGCTGCTCCTCTGCTGCAATACCCTCTGCCTTCATATAGCGTTTCAGGGCCTCGGCATTGGGCACTACGATCGCGCTGGTGAAGGGGCTCTGGTTGTTGTAGATGATTATCTGGTCGATATAAGGCGATTTATCGACAATCGCCTCCTCCATGCCTTCGGGGCTATACTTCTCGCCGTCGCTTGCAATCAAGAGACTCTTGAAACGACCAAGCACATAGAGGAAATCATCGTCGGTCATATAACCCATATCGCCCGTGTAGAGCCAACCGTCGCGAACGGTGTCCGCCGTTGCGGTCGGATTCTTCCAGTAGCCGGCCATAACGTTCTCGCCACGGATAACGATCTCTCCCTTGGTGCCGTTGGGTTGCTCACGACCCTCGTCGTCCAAGATGCGGATATCGAGCGGCTGCACGAGCTTACCTGATGAACCGAAACGGTGCTGCTTCTTCATCGGTACGTTGGTCGAGATAACGGGAGTAGCCTCCGACAGACCATAACCCTGCATCATCGGAATACCGATAGCGTAGAAGAAACGCTGCAACTCCGAATCGAGCAATGCACCACCACCAACAAAGAATTTCAACTCGCCACCAAATGCTTCGCGTACCTTCGAGAAGAGAATCTTGTCGAACAAAGCAACTACGGGACGCAGCACGAAACGCCAACCGCGACCCTTGTGGTAACCATCCTGGTTGTATTCGTATGCAGTGCGGAGCGCCAGATTGAAGAGCTTTTCAGTCGTAGGACCCTTTGCGCGAATCGAAGTTTCGATACTCTTACGGAAGTTCTTTGCCAGCGCAGGTACCGACAGCAGGAAGTGAGGCTTCACCTCGCGGATATTTGCGGGAACGTTACGCAGTGTCTCCATCGGCGTACGACCTACCTGTGTGGTTGCAACCGTTGCGCCACAAGCAATCATAATGTAGAAGCCAACAACGTGAGCAAAGCAGTGATCCAACGGCAGAATGATCAACGTACGATAGGTCGAAGGAATCTGAATACGAGTAAGCGACTGCTCGACATTTGCCGTATAGTTGCGGTGAGTCAGAATTACGCCCTTCGGATCAGCTGTTGTGCCCGATGTGTAGGTAATCGTCGCATAGTCGTCGTTCTGAATAGCGCGGCCGATTTCGAGGAACTTCTCGCGGTTCTCCGAGAGATATTTCTCGCCTTCGGCTTTCAGCATTGAGAGGGTAATTTCGCCCTCCTGCAAATCCTCAATTTCGTGGAATACGATCACCTGCTGCAATTTGGGCAGACGCTCGCGGATACGGCGAATTTTTGGTAACTGATATTTCGAAACAAAGATTGCCTTTACGTCAGCGTGCTCCAAACGGAACAGCAAATCATTATCCTCCTCCAACTTGATCGAGAGAGGCACGCTGATTGCGCCTGCATAGAGCAGACCCAGCTCCGACATAATCCATGCATTACAACCCTCCGATAGGATCGATACGCGATCACCGCGCTCGATGCCCATTGCGGTCAAGCCTGCGCCGATGGCCAATGCGGCATCGCGGGTCTGATTATATGTTGTGGGTTCGAACTCGCTTGTTGTTTTTTCGAGCAGAAATGTTTTCTCACCATATTTGGCCACTGATGACTCAAAAAGGTCGATAATGGTCTTTTTCATAATTTATTTGGTTTTGTAGTATTAGTCCATTTTAAGCACAGCAAGGAATGCCGACTGCGGCACCTCGACGTTGCCGATCTGACGCATACGCTTCTTACCCTTCTTCTGCTTTTCGAGCAGCTTGCGCTTACGCGAGATATCACCACCGTAACACTTTGCTGTTACATCCTTACGAACTGCTTTAACCGTTTCGCGGGCGATGATCTTTGCACCGATAGCCGCCTGAATAGCGATATCGAACTGCTGGCGCGGAATCAGCTCCTTCAACTTCTCGCACATCTTGCGACCGAAATCGTAGGCATGAGCCTGGTAGATCAACGACGAGAGAGCATCGACAGGCTCGCCATTGAGCAGGATATCGAGCTTTGCCAACTTGCTATCCTTGTAGCCTGTGCGGTGGTAATCAAACGATGCGTAGCCCTTTGAAATACTCTTCAACTTGTCGTAGAAATCGAATACAATCTCCGACAGAGGCATTTCGAAATTGACCTCTACACGATCCTGTGTAATGAAGGTCTGGTTCTTCAATATGCCACGCTTGTCGATGCAGAGTTTAATCACATTGCCCAAGAAATCGGTCTTGGTGATGATCTGTGCATTGATATAGGGTTCTTCAATCTTGGCGATATTGGTGATGTCGGGCAGGCCCGAGGGGTTGTGTACATCGAGTTCTTCGCCTTTGGTCGTGGTAATTTTGTACGATACGTTGGGAACTGTGGTAATTACGTCCATATCGAACTCGCGGTACAGACGTTCCTGAATAATCTCCATATGCAACAGACCGAGGAAACCGCAACGGAAACCGAAACCCAAAGCCAACGAACTCTCCGGCTCGAAGGTGAGCGATGCGTCGTTCAATTGTAACTTTTCGAGCGATGCTCGCAGATCTTCATACTGATCTGCCTCTACGGGATAGACACCGGCAAATACCATAGGCTTAACATCCTCGAAACCGGCAATAGCCTCGTCGCAGGGACGTGAAATGTGGGTAATCGTATCGCCCACTTTAACATCGGTCGAGGTCTTAATTCCTGAAATGATGTAACCTACATCGCCTGCTCCGATCTCATCGCGAGGGCTCATTTTGAGCTTCAAAACGCCGATCTCGTCAGCGTCATATTCGCTACCCGTATTGAAGAATTTCACGTGGTCTCCCTTGCGCAACTTGCCGTTGAAAATTCGGAAATATGCAATAATACCTCGGAACGAGTTGAATACCGAGTCGAAAATCAATGCTTGCAGCGGACCTTCTGGATCGCCTTTCGGTGCGGGGATACGCTCAACAATCGCTGCCAAAACATTATCAACGCCCTCTCCAGTCTTGCCCGATGCAGCCAAAATCGAATCGGGATCGCAACCGAGCAGATCGACAATCTGATCCTTTACCTCGTCAACCATTGCCGATTCCATATCGATTTTGTTGAGTACGGGGATGATCTCCAAATCATTGCCGAGAGCCAGATATAGGTTCGAGATAGTCTGCGCCTGAATACCCTGTGTCGCATCTACAACCAGCAGTGCGCCCTCGCACGAAGCAATTGCACGCGATACCTCATACGAGAAATCGACGTGTCCCGGAGTGTCAATCAGATTGAGTGTATAGGTTTGACCGTCGTTGTGGTGATACTCCATCTGAATCGCGTGGCTTTTGATGGTAATACCCTTCTCGCGTTCGAGATCCATGTCATCTAGTACCTGTGCCTGCATTTCGCGCTGATTAAGTGTATTCGTAAATTCGAGCAAACGGTCAGCAAGGGTGCTTTTGCCGTGGTCGATATGTGCGATGATGCAGAAATTACGGATATTTTTCATATATAATATATTTTCAATTTTGCGCGCAAATATAATAAAAATATTTCGATTATAATGTATTATTAGTATATTTGTACTTCGTTATTACGATGAGATATAGGCAAGTGTCAATATCGCAGTGGTCGTTTGACCAGCGATATATGGCGATTGACCCTGCGTTTTTGCCGTTTCACACCCCTTCGGGGCGCGTTTTTAGTAATGTCGTGGTAACTTTGTGTAGAAGAATAAAAAGAATTGAATATGAAGAAAATTTTACTGGTTTTTGGGTTGTTGTTGATGGCTGCGATGGTATCGGCACAGGATACCGAGCAGAAATCTGTGCTACAGCCGATGCAGGAGTCTTCGTATGAGCGCCTGCTTGATGGTTTCGCGCGTATGTACGCCAATGGCTTACAAGAGAAGGTCTATATTATGACCGACAAGCCCTATTACTCGGCAGGAGAACGTGTCTGGATACGTGGTTGGGTTGTTGATGCCGTGTCGCATACGGGACAGACTCCGACCAACTATCTCTATGTCGATTTGGTCAATTCCGGCGATGATCTTATCCAGCGCATTAAGATTCGTCGCGACTCGACAGGCTTTAATAATGCGATCGATCTGCCGGCAGATATTAAAGCAGGTAGCTATTCATTGATTGCCTATACCCGTTGGCAGACCAATTGGTCGGAAGACCTCTTCTTCCGCCGCCGTATCGAGGTCGGCAATTCGATCGACGATGTGGTGATGCACGATGTCAGCTACATGCTTGGTGAGGATAGTACAGCGACTGCTGTTGTTCGTTTCTACGGGTTTGATGGACCGTATGTAGGCTATCGCGTGGAATGTACCGAGAGTCGTGGCGAAAAGCGAGATCGTAATTTCACCCTCCGCACCGATAGCTATGGTCAGGTACTTGTGGAATATACTCCTCTCGAAGGAGCTGTTGGTGAGATCGATATGACGCTTGATGTGCCAAATCGCCTTTATAAAACAACTGTTGTGCTCCCGAATATCGACAACTCGATCGACGTGGGCTTTATGCCCGAGGGTGGCGATTTGATCGCTGACGCAACGCAACGTGTTGCTTTCAAGGCAATCGGCACCGATGGCTATGGTCGTGATGTGGTTGGTGTGGTGCGCGATGAATCGGGTGCGGAGATATGCCCCTTTGCATCACAATATCGCGGTATGGGAGTCTTTGAATTTACCCCGAAAGCGGGCGTGAAATATTATGCCGAGGTTGAACATAACAACCGCAAGCTGCGCTATGCAATGCCCGAGGTTAAGAGTGAGGGTTGTGCTTTGCGTATTGAGCGTGATGGCGACAATTGGATGTGCTACCTGCTTTCTGCTGCTGGCTTTGATCGATCTAATTTGAGTGTGTTGGTTCATTCGCGCGGTGCGTTGGTTTATATGGTCGATGATGTTACAAAGAGCTTCCCGATCCCCGAAAGTGTGTTGCTTGACGGTATTTCGCAAGTGGCAGTTTTCGATCGCGCAACAGGACTAATCTATAGTGAGCGTCTGCTCTTCCGCCACCCCAGCGAACAGTTTTCGGTACAGACCAAAACGGCGTTCCCCGTTACTCGCAAGCGACAGAAAGTTTCACTTGATATAAAGGTTGTAAATGCTTCTGGTGAAATAGTTAATGGCGACTATGCAGTTGCCGTAACCGACAAGCGAATGGTGCGTCGCAAAAGCTCTGACGAGAATATTATTACAAGTCTCTTGCTGACCTCTGATTTGGAAGGTTTTGTCGAGGACCCTGCCGAGTATTTTGGAGCCGCATGCGAGCATACCGATCTGCTGATGATGACGCAGGGTTGGCGACGTTTCGATATTGGTGAGGTAATTCGCGATTCGGTTGCTTTGCCGACAGTCCCGTTCGAGAGTTCGGCGGCAATTGAGGGCCGTGCGTTCAATGCCTTTAATCGTGAGCCGAAAGGTGCGCAGATTATTCTTCATAATAGCCGTACCAAAGGCGTCGAGTATTTCAAGTTGAGCGATGACCGCAATGGAAAGTTCCGCATCGAGGGTTTGGACTATCCCGACTCTACGACCTATACTATCAGTACACTGACTCGTAAAGGTGAGAGTATGGTATTGAGTGCCAAGCTGTGGGAACCGCGCCTACCCTTCCCGAAGGCTGGAATCCGCACTCGCGTTAAGGATGGTAAGATTGAGCAATATATCCCCGAAGAGTATCTCAATACGAATAAAGAGAAGTACTATCAAGAGGGCGGTATGCGAGTAATCGATATTGAGGAGATTGTGGTTAAGGCCAAGCCACTTGAATCGTCGCGCTTCAAAGGTGTAAGACCTACTCACGTGGTCTATGCCGCTAAATTTGTAAAGCACTACGCTACCGCATTGGACTTGGCTCTGAAAATACCCGGTATTCGAATGCAACAGGGTACCCGTATCGGAATGATGGTTACTAAACCTAACAGAGAGGTTCTTACGATGAATGCGGTACTTGCCGGTGCTTCGCTGTCTGCATTAAGTCCGCGAATATTGGTTTCGCCGCGTATTTATGCTGACGATATGCCTATTACGCAAGATGATTTGTTGAATATTCCGAGCGAAGATGTGATTTCGGTATCGTATATTTCGCCTGCTCGTGCAGGAATTACGGATGATAGATATGTAAATGTCGGTGCTCTGTATTATAAACTCAAAGCACCTTATCTGCGTAAATCTAACCAGAATCCCTCGGTGAACAAAATAACGCCTCTCGGCTATAAGCAGAAGGTTGAGTATTATCAGCCCAAATATGATGTCTCGAATCAGCCCGATTTGCGTACAACCGTAGCTTGGGTTCCTGTTGTGCAATTTGATGAAGAGGGTCGTGCTACGATTGAATTCTACACAGCCGATCGAGCGACCGATTACGATGTGGTTATTGAGGGTATAACCGAAGAGGGCCTCCCCTGCTCCGTTCAGGCCGTTGTCGAACGTGCAGATGTAGATAGATAATAAAAAATAGCTATGAAACGATACTCCACGCTTCTTATTGCGTTAATGTTGTCAGTGGCGGGTCTGGCACAGCCGCTGCCGCAAGATCGTCTGCTTGACGGCTTTGCGCGAATGTATGCCAATAGCCTTCAAGAGAAGGTCTATTTGATGACCGATAAACCCTACTACTCGGCAGGTGAGCGTATCTGGATGCGAGGTTGGGTTGTTGATGCTGTATCTCATACGGGACAGACTCCGACAAACTACCTCTATGTCGATCTGGTCGATGCGGGCGATAATCTCGTTCAGCGAATCAAAATTAAACGCGACTCGACGGGCTTCAACAATGCTATCGACCTGCCTTCGGATATCAAGGCGGGAAGCTATGCTCTGATTGCTTATACCCGTTGGCAGACCAATTGGTCGGAAGACTTCTTCTTCCGTCGTCGTGTAGAGATCGGTAATTCGATTGACGATGTGGTGATGCACGAGGTTGGCTATGTGTTGGGTGAGGATAATACGGCGACGGCTTTGGTTCGCTTTTATGGATTTGATGGCCCGTATGTGGGATATCGAGTGCAGTGTGTCGAAAAACGCGAAGGAAATAAGTCTCGTAAATTTACACTACGCACCGACTCCTATGGCCAGGTCCGCATTGAATACACTCCGGTTGAAGGTGTTGTGGGTGAGATCGATATGACGCTTGAAGTGCCTAATCGCGATTTTCAGACAACAGTCCTACTCCCCGATGTGGATAATTCAATAAGTGTTGATTTTATGCCCGAAGGCGGTGATTTGATTGCCGATGTTAAGCAACGTGTGGCATTCAAGGCTATCGGAACTGATGGATATAGCCGGGATATTGTAGGCGTTGTGCGTGATGAATCGGGCGCAGAGATATGCCCCTTTGCGGCTCAACATCGCGGTATGGGTAGTTTTGAATTTACTCCGAAAGCAGGTGTAAAATATTATGCCGAAGTGGAACATGGAGGACGCAAACTCCACTATGCTATGCCGATAGTTAAGCGCGAGGGTTGCGCTTTGCGTATTGAACGCAAGGATGATAATTGGGCGTGCCAATTGCTATCGACACCCAATTTTGATTGCTCGAATTTGGGCGCATTAATCCATTCGCGAGGAGCATTGGTCGGTATGGTTAATGACCCGTCAAATGGATTTTCGATACCCGAAAATATTCTTTTGGAAGGTATTTCGCAGGTTGTAATTTATGATCGTACGACGGGTCGAATTTATAGCGAGCGATTGCTCTTCCGCCACCCTGCCGAGCAATTCAATGTGGAGAGCAAAACTGCTACTCCTGTTACGCGCAAACGGCAAAAAGTATCACTTAATATAAAGGTCGTAAATGCCTATGGTGATGCAGTTAATGGCGATTATGCAGTAACTGTAACCGATAAGCGAATGGTACGTCGCGAGAGCTCTGCCGAGAATGTTGTTACAAGCCTTTTGCTGACATCGGATCTGGGTGGTTTTGTCGAAGCTCCTGCCGAGTATTTCGATGTTGCACGCGAGCACACAGACTTGCTGATGATGACGCAGGGTTGGCGTCGTTTCGATATTGGCGAGGTAGTACGTGATTCGATGGCTTTGCCAGCCGTTGGATTTGAGCAGACACAATCAATCGAGGGCCGAATTACCAATGCTTTCAATCGAGAGCCGAAGGGCGCACAAATCGTTTTACATAATAGTTATACCAAAACATTCGAGACCTTTACTCTCGGAGATGAACGCAACGGAAAGTTCCGCATCGATGGATTGGACTACCCCGATTCGACTCTATATACTGTTAGCGTACTCAATCGTAAGGGACAGGACAATGTGCTGGGTGTGAAATTTGCGGCTAATCGTATGCCGTTCCCTAAATCGCAAATATTCACGAGATTGAAGGATGGTAAAATTGAGGAGTATATTCCCGATGAGTATCTTAATACCAATAAGGAAAAGTACTATCAGGAGGGCGGTATGCGAGTGATTAATATTGAAGAGATTGTAGTCAAAGCAAAGCCTCTCGAATCATCGGTATTCAAAGGCGTAGTGCCGACCTACGAGCTGCCTGTCGCTAAATTTGCGAAAACCCATGCTACGGCTTGGGATCTTGCGACCAAATTGCATGGTGTTCGTGCTATGCCTGACGGTACGTTTGCCACTCGCGAGAAAAGAGGTGTTGTTACGCTGACAGAGGTCCTCGAAAGTGATAGCGTGGAGATCTCGACAAATCAGTATGTTGTACCTTTGATCTATGTTGATGATCTCGAAACCCCGATTGAAGAGCTTTGGGATATTCCGAGCGAAGATGTTGTGTCGGTGTCGTTTGTGCCTTCATTGCGCGCGGGAGTGGTCGGACCTGACACAATTCCTCAATCGGTTATATTCTATAAACTCAAACCCGATCATCTGCGCAAATATCGCAAGAATGCATCGATAAACTCGATCGTTCCCCTTGGTTATAAGCAGGCTGTTGAGTACTATCAACCGAAATATGATGTCCCGAATCAGCCCGATTTGCGTACAACCATAGCTTGGGTTCCTGCTGTGCAATTTGATGAAGATGGTTGTGCTACGATTGAGTTTTACACAGCCGATCGTGCGACCGATTACGATGTGGTAATCGAGGGAATTACTGAAGAGGGTCTTCCCTGCTTTGTTCAGGCGATTGTTGAACGGGCAGATGCTGTTCGGTAGTAAACTACCGACATAAAAAAAGAATGTTTCGGTGGCAAAAGTTGCGAGTATCGTTTATTTACTCTACTTTTGCCACCGAAACTACGTTTTAGACCTACACTATGTTTAGCAACCAGATTATTGACAAACTTGCAGCGTATCGCACTCCGTTTTATCTCTACGATGTAGAGTTGCTGCATCGCACTTTGCAGTGTGCTGTCGAAGAGTCGGCACGTTACGGCTACCATATTCACTACGCTTTGAAGGCAAATTTTGATGACCATCTGTTGGCGGTTATTCGCAGCTATGGTCTTGGTGTTGATTGCGTTAGTGGTAATGAGGTGCGCAAGGCTGTTGAGTCGGGTTTCGACCCGCGCAAGGTAGTATATGCGGGTGTCGGTAAGAGCGACGAGGAGATTCGTTACTCGATAGAGCAAAATATCTTGGCGTTCAACTGTGAATCGCGTCAGGAGTTGCAGGTTATTGACCAGATTGCGGCCGAGATGGGACGTACGGTCGATGTAGCTCTTCGTATCAATCCCGATGTCGATCCTAAAACACATAAACATATCTCTACGGGACACGGCGATAGCAAGTTTGGTATTTCTTATCTCGAAATTGAGCAGGTGGCTGAGGAGATTGGTGAGTTGCGTAATATTCGCATCGTTGGCTTGCATTTCCACGTTGGTTCGCAAATTCTCGATATGTCTGTTTTTGAGAAGCTTTGCTGTCGAGTAAATGAGATTTCGCGTTGGTTTGAGCAACGAGGATTCGCATTGGAACATATTAACGTAGGTGGAGGTTTGGGTATCGATTACGATGATCCCGATCGTACTCCGATTCCCGATTTTAAGAGCTATTTCGCTGCGTTTGCTCACACTCTTGAAGTGGGTGATAAGCAGGTGCATTTCGAGTTGGGACGTTCGATTGTCGGTCAGTGTGGTGAGTTGATCTCGCGTGTGCTCTATCGCAAAACAACTCCTACGGGTCGTGAGGTGGCAATTATTGATGCTTCGATGACCGAATTGATGCGCCCGGCACTTTATGGAGCACATCATCGAATTGTAAATCTCACTGCGCCAGATGCTCCGGCAATTAGCTGTATGGTGGCTGGAACGGTGTGTGAGTCGTCGGATATTTTTGCTCGCGATGTCGAACTGCCTGAATTGCATCGAGGCGATATGGTGGCAATTCAATCGGCGGGAGCTTATGGTCGTTCGATGGCTTCGTGTTACAATCTGCACGCTCTGCCTGATGCAGTTTATAGCGATGAAATTTAATTTCTACAACAATAATATTGGGCTTGAAATAAATACGACAAATATCTGATCGTTATGTGGTTAATGTTGGCATTTGCATCTGCTGCGCTGCACGGATGTTATGATATATGCAAAAAGCGAGCACTGCTCAATAACGCTGTGTTGCCTGTGCTGTTTTTCAATACACTGTTTTCGGCTTTGATCTTTCTGCCGTTGATTCTTTCGTCGGTATTTGGTTGGGGACTTGGCGAGGGAACACTGCTCGAAGTACCGTCGCTCGGTTGGGAGGCACATAAGCACGTTTTTATAAAGGCTTGTATCGTGCTGACTTCGTGGACATTCGGCTACGTGGCGATGAAGCATCTGCCTATTACGATTGTAGGTCCGATTAATGCTACGCGACCTGTTGGTGTGCTGATCGGTGCAATGTTGATTTTTGGCGAGCGACTGAATATATATCAGTGGGTTGGTGTGATCTTGGCAATTGCAGCAATCTTTATGTTGAGCTTCTCAAGCAAA
Organism: Rikenellaceae bacterium; assembly: GCA_017425655.1. Classification (GTDB taxonomy): domain Bacteria; phylum Bacteroidota; class Bacteroidia; order Bacteroidales; family Rikenellaceae; genus Alistipes. The sequence continues at coordinate 12,718 of JAFPAT010000088.1, forward strand.
AAAGAGGGCATTGATTTTAAGCATAATAAGTGGATTTTGTGTCTGCTTTTGGCTGCGTTGGCTGCAATCGCAAGCGGTTTGTATGACAAGTATATTATGATGAAACTCGCGCCGATGTTTGTTCAGGCGTGGTGTAATTTCTATCTGGCAATAATTATGGGTGCGGTGATTATCGCGCTGTGGTATCCGACCCGAAAAAGTACTACTCCATTCCGTTGGACTTGGGTGATTTTGCTTGTAACGCTCTTCTTGACGGTTGCCGATTTCTTGTATTTCTACTCGTTGTCGCAGGAGGATTCGATGATTTCGATTATCTCGATGGTGCGTCGTGGATCGGTTGTAGTGTCATTCTTGGGCGGAGCGCTGATCTTCCGTGAACGTAACGTGAAGAATAAGGCCGCGGGTTTGCTGCTTATTCTGATTGGTATGATCTTCCTCTATTTCGGCTCGAAGTAGAAAATTGCCATAGCCGGGGGCTATTTATCGTGGGAAAAGATTCTCTTTTCCGATTTATTTTTATAACTTTGTACGATTTTAAGTATATTTCGTACAAAAATAATAATTACATACACGATGAATATCTCATACAATTGGCTGAAAAACTATCTGAAAACCGATCTCTCGGCAGAGAAGATCGCTGAAATTCTGACAGATATAGGTCTCGAAGTTGAAGAGTTCGAGAAGATTGAAACCATTCGTGGCGGTTTGGCCGGAGTGGTTGTCGGCGAGGTTTTGACCTGCGTTGATCATCCCGACTCGGATCACCTGCACGTAACAACTGTTGATGTTGGTGCAGGCGAGCCGTTGAATATTGTCTGCGGTGCGCCCAATGTTCGTGCAGGCTTGAAGGTGCTGTGTGCAACTATCGGTGCAGTTCTCTATCCTATGGGTGAAACCGAGGGCTTCAAAATCAAGAAAAGCAAGATTCGCGGTGTAGAGTCGTTCGGTATGCTCTGTGCTGATGATGAACTTGGTATCGGAACAGACCACGATGGCATCAAAGAACTGCCCGCAGATGCTCCTGTCGGTATGCCGGCGAAGGAGTATCTAAATGTTAAGGATGACTATCTGATCGGTATCGGTCTGACCCCCAATCGTATTGATGCAGCGTCGCATATTGGTGTAGCGCGCGATTTGGCGGCATATTTGGCAGCTAACGGTCATTCGGTCGAACTGACTTGGCCTTCGGTTGATGAGTTTTCGGTTGATAATCACGATTTGAAGATTGATGTCGAGGTGGCTAACACCGAGGCGGCACCTCGCTATGCAGGTGTAACGGTTACGGGTTGCAAGGTTGCTCCCTCGCCCGAATGGTTACAGGATTCGTTGCGCGCTGTCGGTATCAATCCTAAAAATAACCTGGTCGATATTACCAACTATATCCTCTTTGAGTTGGGTCAGCCCTTGCACGCTTTCGATGCCGATAAGATTGAGGGCGGCAAGATCGTTGTTCGTACTTGCGAGGAGGGCACTCCATTTGTAACTCTCGATGGCGTTGAACGCAAGTTGTCGGCACAGGATCTGATGATTTGCAATGCTAATAAGCCGATGTGTATCGCCGGTGTATTTGGCGGTTTGGAATCGGGCGTTAGCGATTCGACTACCAATATTTTCATCGAGAGTGCATATTTCAACCCCGTTTGGGTGCGTAAGACCGCAAAGCGACACGGCTTGAATACCGATTCGTCATTCCGTTTCGAGCGCGGTATTGATCCTGATCGCACGGTCTATGCATTGAAACGTGCCGCATTGATGTTCCGCGATCTGGCTGGTGGTAAGATCTCTTCGGAGATCATTGATCTCTACCCCGCTCCGATAGCTCCGTTCCGTTTTGATGTTTCGTTGAAGCGTGTGAATGCTCTGATCGGTAAGGAGATTCCCGAGCAGACCATTCGCTCGATTATTGCCGCTTTGGAGGTAGAGATCGAGGCAGAGAAGGATGGCATCCTGTCTGTGGTAGTTCCTGCATATCGTGTCGATGTACAGCGTGAGGCCGATCTGATCGAGGATATTTTGCGAATCTACGGCTACAATAATGTGGAGATTCCCCAGCATGTCAATTCTACCCTTTCGTACGCTCCGAAACCCGACAAGAATAAGATTGTCAATATGGTTAGCGACCTGCTTACCGATAATGGCTTTGTTGAGATTATGAGCAACTCGCTAACCAAGGGCTCATATTACGAGGGCTTGGAGAGCTACAAGGCAGAGAATTGTGTTCGTATTATGAATCCGTTGAGCGCAGATTTGAATGTGATGCGTCAGACTTTGTTGTTTAATACATTGGAGGCAGTTCAGCTCAATGTAAATCATCGTAATAGCGATCTGAAACTTTACGAATTTGGTAACTGCTACTACTATAACGCCGAGGCAAAGAGCGAGGAGAATACATTGGCTTCCTACTCGGAGAACTATCGCTTGGCCATTGCTGTAACAGGTGCATCGGCTGCGCAATCGTGGAATGTACGCGCCGAGAAATCTGATTTCTATACTCTGCGTGCTGTAGCCGAAAAGGTTCTGCGTCGCTTTGGTCTGGATATCTATTCGTTGAAGAGTGAGAAGGTGCAGAGCGATCTGTTTGCCGAGGCGCTATCGGTGCAGATCAATGGCAAAGAGTTGTTGCGTATGGGCGTTGTAGCATCAAAGATCCGCGCAAAGTTCGACCTGAAGCAGGAGGTTTATTTCCTCGAAATGGACTTTGATCGTCTGTTGAAGGCTGCGAAGAAGCATCGCATTGCAGCGGAGGAGTTGTCGAAATTCCCCGAAGTTAAGCGCGACTTGGCTCTGTTGGTTGATAAGGATGTAACCTTCGAAAAACTGCGCTCAATCGCTTTTGCAACCGAGAAGAAACTCTTGAAGAGCGTATCGTTGTTCGATGTATATGAGGGAGATAAACTGCCTGCGGGCAAGAAATCGTATGCATTGAGCTTCGTCTTGGAGGATAAGAGTCAGACGCTGACCGACAAGGTGATTGACAAGGTGATGAATAATCTCATGGCGCAATTCGAGCGTCAGGCAGGTGCGCAGGTTCGATAACCAATGCCACAAACTATTGAAATACAATTAATAACCAAATAGAACTATGGAGAAAATCTTAATCCTCGACTTCGGTTCGCAGTACACGCAGCTTATCGCTCGTCGAGTGCGCGAATTGAACGTCTATTGCGAGATTCACCCCTACAACAAAGTCCCTAATTTGGACGAGTATATCGGTGTGATTCTCTCCGGTAGCCCTGCTTCGGTGCGTAATGAGGACGCTCCGCAGGTTGATCTGTCGCAGATCAAGGGTAAGAAACCTCTGCTTGGCGTTTGCTACGGTGCACAGTATCTGTCGCACAACTTCGGTGGTGAGGTTGCACCTTCGGGAACGCGTGAGTATGGTCGTGCAATGCTTACTGTCGCGGAGCCTAACGATCCTCTGCTCAAGAATCTCTCTGCTACTACGCAGGTATGGATGTCGCATGGCGATACAATCGTACGTGTGCCCGAGAACTACAAAATCATCGCAAGCACCGAGTCGGTACGTGTAGCGGCTTATCACATCGAGGGCGAGCAGACTTGGGGTATTCAGTTCCACCCCGAGGTTTATCACTCGACCGAGGGTAAGGAGTTGCTCTATAACTTTGTTGTGGGTGTCTGCGGTCATAAGCAGGATTGGACTCCCGCATCGTTCGTGGAGGAAACCGTCGAGAAACTGCGCGCGCAGATTGGCTCTGACAAGGTGGTTTTGGGCCTTTCGGGTGGCGTTGATTCGTCGGTTGCAGCTCTGTTGTTGCACAAGGCTATCGGCCACCAGCTGACTTGTATCTTTGTTGATACCGGTTTGTTGCGTAAGAACGAGTTTGAGGATGTAATGCACTCGTATAAGGATATGGGTTTGAATGTTATCGGCGTTGATGCTTCGGCAAAATTCTACGCTGATTTGGCAGGTCAGGCTGATCCCGAGCGTAAGCGTAAGATTATTGGCCGCGACTTTATCGAGGTCTTTGATGAAGAAGCGCAGAAATTGACCGACGTTAAGTGGCTGGCACAGGGCACGATCTATCCCGATGTTATCGAGTCGGTTAGCGTTAATGGTCCTTCGGCAACCATCAAGTCGCACCACAATGTCGGTGGTCTGCCCGAGAAGATGAACTTGAAGATCGTTGAGCCGTTGCGTCTGTTGTTCAAGGACGAGGTCCGCCGTGTTGGTCGTCAGTTGGGTCTTGATCCGCTGTTGTTGGGTCGCCACCCCTTCCCCGGTCCGGGTCTTGCAATTCGTATCTTGGGTGATATCACTCCCGAGAAGGTTGCAATTTTGCAGGAGGCCGATAAGATCTATATCGACGGTCTGCGCGAGTGGGGTCTGTACGATAAGATTTGGCAGGCAGGTGTGATTTTGCTGCCCGTACAGAGTGTAGGTGTTATGGGTGATGAGCGTACGTATGAGAATTGCGTTGCTCTGCGTGCCGTAACCTCGACTGATGGTATGACTGCCGATTGGTATCCTCTGCCTTATGATTTCTTGGCAAAGATGTCGAACGATATTATAAATAAGGTAAAGGGCATCAACCGCGTAGTGTATGACGTTTCGTCGAAACCGCCCGCAACAATCGAGTGGGAGTAAGCATCGCTACCCTTTTCTAACAAAAAACTACCGCCACGACTTTCAAGTCTGTGGCGGTAGCTATTTTATGTATGTACAAGTTTTACAACTCAAACGTAAATGCGATCGGATAGTGATCCGAGATGTAGGGTGCTCCGTAGTTGCCGTCGAGGGTGCGGTACTCTTTTGGTGTTACGCCTGTATAGAAAATGTGGTCGATGATGTAACCCTCGGCTGCGCGACCCCAATTATTGAAAGTGCCCTTGTCATCGGTTACGGGGCTGTCGTGGCGAGCATAGCCCAATGCATCCTGCATAGGCATTAAGAGCGAATCCGCTAACTCGGAATTGAAATCACCACCTACGATAATAGCCTTTTTACCGGCTGCTTGCAACGATTTAATACGCTCGGCAATCATCTTTGCTGACTCGATACGTGCTACTCGACCAACGTGGTCGAAGTGAGTATTAATATAGGTAAGCTCCTTGCCATTGTTTTTGTCGCGCAGAGTAACAAACGTAGCCATACGATTGTAGTCCGCATCCCAACCGCGCGAGCAGGTGTCGGGAGTTTCGCTCAACCAGATGGATTTTTTCTCCAATAACTCAAATTTGTCGCGCAGATAGAAAATTGCATTTACCTCGCTTGCGGGATCTTCATCGTTTTCGCCAACACCGATGCGCACATACTGCGAGCAGTTAGCCTCGACATATCGAGTCTGCTCCAAAAACGACTCTTGAAGGCCAAAGATGTCGGGCTGCTCTTGCTCGATCATTGTGATTGTGGCTGGCTTGCGAATGTCCCAATGCAGACTATCGGTATCGTGAGGAGTTAAGACACGAATGTTATACGAGATGATCTTGTAGTGAGCGGTTTCGGGCGCGCCACACGCTGCGAAAATTACAACTAATGCGAGTGCGAAGATGCGAGTCAGATTTTTCATAGGGCTTATGAATATTATTTGGTATGACAAATTTAGTGAAAGATTTTGCCAAACGGGCAAGTTTTGCTAAATTTGTGTCAAAGAATCGAAAATTAATATTAAATCACAATAGCAATGAAAAAACTCTTAATGCTCCTCGTTGTGTGCTTGCCGTTGGTGGCTATGGCGCAGAAAAAGGATAAGGATTGGGCAGATTATGCTCGTTACGCAAACGCCAATGCTGCACTTGCAAAGGCACCTTCCGTAGTCTTTATGGGTAATTCGATTACGCAATGTTGGTATGAGATGCATCCCGATTTCTTCAACGACAACAACTTTGCAGGTCGCGGTATCAGTGGGCAGGTTACACAGCAGATGATGAGCCGTTTCCGTGCCGATGTAATTGATCTCGATCCTCGCGCGGTCGTGATTCTGGCGGGTACGAACGATGTCGCTCGCAATAATGGTTATATCTCGTTGGAACATATCGCACAGAATATCGAGTCGATGATTCAACTGGCGAAGGCTAACCGAATTAAGGTTATTCTTTGTTCAGTTCTGCCTGTTAAGCAGTATAAGTGGCGTAAAGATCTTGGTAATGTGTCTTGGCAGATTCTCGAACTGAACAAGATGCTTCGCAAATTGGCTCGCAAGTACAACTGCAAGTGGGTTGATTTCTACGAACCGATGGTTGATCGCGAGGGCGGTTTGGATAGTCGCTATACCAAAGATGGTGTGCATCCTACCCCTGCCGGTTACGACCTGATGGAGGCAATTATTGCTCCGAAATTGAAGAGATATATGCCTCGATAAAAGAGGTGAAATGTCCGTTCGTGGTAAGTTGAACGGGTGATTTGGGCGGTTGACACCCCAATTTGGGCGTTTCACCGCCTTTTTTGTGCTTTTACACGAATTTTGTAATAGATTTGCAATTTAGAAAATAGTAATGTATAGTCATTAAATGAAAAGAGTTGTATTAATAACCATTTTATTATGCTTTGTTTGTGTTAATGCTTTCGCACAATCAACAAGCAAGCTGACTGCGCAGCTGGTTGATGCATCGAATGGCGAGCCGATTTTGGGCGCTACTGTTGAGTATGCATCGACAAAGAAACCCGATAAGAAACACTATTTAACCTCTGGTTATAATGGTTCTATTTCGATTTCGTCGCTCGCTTATGGTGATTATAATATCACTATTACATTTATTGGTTACGAACCTCTCGAAAAGCAGGTTACCGTTAAGTCGGCAACTACTTCACTCGGTAAGATCGAGATGAAGCCCGCTTCGGAGATGATTGAATCGGTTGTTAAGGAGGTGCAGGCGTTGCGTACGTCGCAGAAGGGCGATACGGTAAGCTACAATGCCGGCGCATTCAAAGTGGCGGCTGATGCAGATGTCGAAGGTCTGCTGAAAAAGATGCCAGGTATCACTATCAATAACGGCGAGGTCGAGGCGCAGGGCGAATCGGTCAAGAAGGTCTTCGTCGATGGCAAGGAGTTCTTTGGTGATGATGTAACCACAGCTATCAAATCGCTGCCTGCGCAGACCGTTGATCGCATTGAGGTATATAATAAGTTAAGTGATCAGGCCGAGTTTTCGGGTATGGATGATGGCGAGGGCTATAAGGCTCTGAATATCGTTACCCATAAGCATATGCGCCAAGGTCAGTTTGGTAAACTCTATGCGGGTTATGGCTACGACAATAATGAGAATGCAATCGCCAATCACAAATATTTGGCTGGTGGTAATGTCAATATATTCCACGGCAAGCACCGACTCTCGATTCTCGGTTTGTTCAACAATATCAACCAGCAGAATTTCTCGTTTGAGGATATTTTGGAGGTTTCAGGTGGCGGCGGTGGTCGCGGTGTTGGCCAGTATATGGTTCGTCCGCAGGCAGGTGTCGCATCGGTCAATGCATTTGGTTTGAACTATTCGACTGCGTGGGGCAAGAAGGAGCAGGTAACTTTCCAGGGTAACTATTTCTTCAACAATACAAATACCGTTAATAATTCGCGTTTGGAGAAGTGGTACGAGGCCCCCTCGCCTATCGATACTCTGAATCAGTCGGGTTACTCAAAGACTTTGAACAATAACCACCGTTTCAATGCGCGATTGGACTGGAAAATTTCGGAGAATCAGTCGCTGATGTCGCGTACGGGTTTCAGCTTCCAGCTCAATAACCCCTACTCTACGACCAATGGCCAGCAGTTTGGTGAGAGCGGTTTAAGTATTATCGACAATTACACCAAAACGAAGAATCGCGGATACAACATCAGCGAGTTCTTGCAGTATCGCGCCAAGTTGGGTAAGGCCGGTCGTACGATTACCGTCAGTGGAAATGTGCGTTACAACGATCGCGAGTATCATCGCAATAGTTGGTCGAATACGGCCGAGGCTTTGCGTTATGACCCCGATACGGTTAATGTCGAGGATTTGGAGGCTCCGTTGAAATTGCGTTACCTCTATACTCAAACTCCCTCGAATAGCCTAAACTTCAATGGTACGTTCAACTATACAGAGCCGTTGTCGAAGTATTCGCAGTTGAGTATGCAGTATCGTTTCGGAATGAACAACTCGAAGAGTGATAAATCGGCCTATGTTACAGGTGAGGATTTCGACCCGACGGGTCTGACCCCCTCGCCCGCGCTCTCGACCAATTCGCAGCGTACCTATACAACGCATCGCGTAGGTCCCGGCTTCCGATTCTCGAAAGAGCGTAATACGGTTGTGGCGAATGTCTATTATCAGCACGCTATTTTGGATGGTTTGCTTAATGAGAATGCGACAAATGAGCAGAAGATCAAGAAGGATTTCGACAATGTAACCTATTTCTTGATGACTAACATCTTCTTCAATAAGGAGAACTCGTTGCGTGTTCACGTCAGCTCTTCGACCGACGAGCCGAGCCTGACGCAGTTGCAGAATATTAAAGACGTTACAAATGCGCAGTATGTTTCGACGGGTAATATTAATCTGGACCAATCATATTCGCACAGTATTCGAGCTCATTACGTTCACTCGAATGTCGATAAGGGCCGTACATTGATGTTGATGGGTATGTTCTCGGCTACGCAGGACTATATCGGTCGCAGTGTTTACTACAACCCCTCGCATGAGATTACGGGATTGGATTACACCCCACTGCAATATACCACTTATGAGAATATGGATGGACAGTGGTCGGTGCGCGGTATGATGAGCTTCGGTACTCCGCTTGGATTTATGAAGTGTAACTTGAATCTGCGTGCAGGTGTTAATTATTCGGTTACACCCTCGATGATCGATGGCAAGATCAATAACGCTAGCAATATGGGTTATAATTTTGGCGCGGTATTGGGCTCGAATATCTCGGAGAATGTCGATTTTACGTTGGCTTGGAATGGCAACTATAACGAGGCTCTGAACTCGCAAGCAAAGACCAAAAATCGCTACTTTAACCACTCGGCATCGCTCAACTTGAAAGCATCGTTTTGGAAGGGCTTTACCTTTACGGGCAGCTGCGTGTATAACCAATACAAGGGTTACACCAACGACTACAACGAGGATTTCTTGCTCTGCAACCTCTTCCTTGGCAAGAAAATCTTTAAGAATCAGCGTGGTGAGATCCAGATTGGTGTGAATGACGTGTTTAATCAGAATAGTGCATTCTCGCGTTCGACGGGTTCGGGTTATACGCAGAATAGCTGGAATAACGTGATTGGTCGCTACTATACCATTCAGTTTGTCTATAACTTGCGCCACTTCGGTAAGAAGGGCTCGAAGAATATTGGCGACTACGAAGGTATGGGTGGTCGTGGCGGTCGCGGCGGAATGGGCGGTGGACGTCCTATGGGTCCTCCTCCGGGCGGTATGCACGGTGGCCCGCGTTAATAGCTCCGCACTAAATTAATTAAGGCAGTAATGCAAAACACAATAAACTCCGTTAGGTGTTAATAAATTAGGTTTGATGTGTTGGCAGGGACAGCAGCGAATGCTCTCCCTGCTTTTTCTTTTACTGGCATTGCCGTACCCTACGCAGAGCAAAACAACGAGGAGAGATTTGCGTTTTGGCATACAACTTGCTCTGAAAGCGGTGCGATAACTCGTTGAACAACAAATCAAAGATGACTTAATGAGTCATTGAAAGCAATGAAACGAACAATTTTTTAAATTTAATTCAATGCCTATGAAAACAATTCGATTCCTAATTGCTGCACTCCTTGTGTCCGCGACCGTTTCGGCGCAGAATTATAACGAGGATTATAAGCCGGTGGTCTATCTGCTTGGTGTGCAACGTACGACGACCAATGCCGATGCGATGAGTGATGCCGAGTGTTGCACTAGCAACCAGATGGCTATCGATCAGGCGATCCTCGATTTTGTCGAGACTCACCGAGGCGGTTTTGAACAATCACATCTGCCGCAAATGATCTTTTCGAGCCGTACCAATAAGGTCGCATTCGCTGTTGGTGGTAATGTCAATATGCGTGTTGGCTATGACTTTAAGGGTGTGGTAGATAATCGCGATTTTATTACGGCCGACATCCCCATCCCGGGCAACTATGCAACACGACAGAAGTTGATGATGGACGCTTCGACCTCAATCATCTATTTCAAAGCCGTAGCGAATAATTCGACCCTTGGCCGTGTCGTGGCGATGTTTGAGGCTGATTTTCGCGGTGGTCAGACCGGTTATACTCCGCGTGTGCGTTTGGCTTATGTCTCATTGGCAGGCTTTACGCTGGGTCGTGATGTTACAACATTCTGCGACTTGAACTCTTCGCCGCAAACGATCGATTTCGAAGGTCCGAATGCCTATACCTTCGGTTTTGCTACGATGATTCGCTATTCGAGGATGTTTGGTAACCACTTCTCGATGGGTATTGCAGCCGAGTTGCCGAAGGTGAGTGCAACCTATGGCGAAACTTTCACTCCGATTAATCAGCGTGTTCCCGATTTCCCGATGTATGTGCAGTATAGTTGGGGTCGTCGTGCCAATAGCCACGTTCGCGTAACGGGTGTTCTTCGTGATATGTACTATCACAACCTAACCAAA
>JAFPAT010000013.1 GCA_017425655.1 Rikenellaceae bacterium
AATTTGAAAAAGATAGTCGGAATTTTGATCGCTGTTGCGGCGGCTGTGATTGGTACGTGCTGTGGCGAGAAAAATCCCGTAAATGGCCCCGAAACCAACTGCAAGGCAAAACTGTCGGTCGGCGAACAGATCGAGTGGAATACCGCAAGTCAGTTCGTGATGATCACAGCTCCTGCCGATCAGAAGTGGACCGCGACCATCGAAGACGATTGGGCGTGGTTTGACTATGAGGATTACCACTACTACACAAAGGGTCAGGGTAATGGCGCAGTTGCTCTCTACATCGCCTCGAATGGTGCATCGAGTTCGCGCTCGACAACTATTAAGGTCGAATTTGAGGGTACAACAACCGTTACACTCAATATGACCCAGGGCGCATTTGTGCAGGTCGAAGCTCCCGAAATCGATTACGAGGAGGCTTCGTGGCCCGAAATGCCTGTGGTGAAGCAGAACGACGGTAACCTCTACGTTACACATATGACCAAGGACAACAAGGGCAAGACGATGCGTAACTACTCGATGTGCTACGATCCCGATGTCAAGGCTGCGCTGTGGATTGCTTATCCTCTGCACGAGTGCTACACACGCAAGGCGGTCGATCGTACCGATGCGTGGAGCTACGATCCTCTGATCCCCACAAAGTACCAGCCCAATATGGAGAAGGGTATGAGCAATGGTTACGATCGTGGTCATCAGGTGGCTTCGGCCGATCGTTTGGCTTCGCGCGATATGAATGTGCAGACATTCTACTATACCAATATGACGGCGCAGGTGGGTGCAGGTATGAATCAGGATATCTGGAACAATCTGGAAAATATGATTCGTAACGAGTATGTTTGTAGCGATACGTTGTATGTGGTTACGGGTTGCGTGATGACGACCGAGGATGATACGCAGGTGCAGTGGGTGAATAATCGCAATGGCGGTAAAGTCGCCGTTCCGAAGGCTTACTTCAAGGTGTTGTTGCGTACCAAGACGGGTAATACGGGTAAAGCGGTCGATAGCTCGAATGCAACGGCGATCGGTTTCTGGTATGAGAACCGTCGATATAGCTATTCGACACCGCGCGTTAGCGATTTGAAGAGTGTCGATGAGATCGAGCGTCTGACCGGTTTCACCTTCTTCCCGCAGATCTCTGATGATGTTAAGGAGCGCAAGGATCCGCAACGTTGGGGCTTCTAATAAATTGATCAAATAAGAACGAAAATGAAGAGAGTATTAACCATTTCAATCGTTGCTCTGTTTGCATTTGCAGCATTTGCAGCATCGGCACAAAAGCCTCATACGGTGATGTTCTACAACGTGGAGAATCTGTTCGATACGTTGAACGATCCCGACATTAACGATGAGGAGTTCCTGCCCGGCGCAGCAAAGGATTGGAATTCGTCGAAATATACTCGCAAATTGGCGAATATCGAGCAGGTGCTGATGGGTCTTTCGTCGAGTATCCGCGATTTCCCCGTTGTGATTGGTCTTTCGGAGATCGAAAATCGCAATGTGTTGGAGGATATTATCGTGCAGGGTAAGCTGATCAACGGAAACTACCGTATCTGCCACCACGACTCGCCCGATCGCCGCGGTGTCGATGTAGCATTCCTCTATCGTCCCGACCGTTTTGTGTTTGAGGGTCAGTCGGCTCTGCCCGTGAGAATGGAGGAGTTTCCCGCGATGCGTACGCGCGATATCGTGTTGATGTGGGGTAAGATCGATGGTGAGCAGTTCTGCTTTATGGTTGCTCATTGGCCTTCGCGTAGCGGTGGTCAGGCAGCTTCGGACCCCAAGCGTCGTCGTGCGGCGCAGGTGATGCGTGATGCGGCCGATTCGATCTATCGAGTAAATCCTGCGTGCAAGATTGTGATGATGGGCGACTTTAACGACGATCCGATCGATCCGAGCATTGCCGAGGTGCTTAATGCCAAAGGCAAGGTGAAGGATCTCAATGCGGGCGATCTGTTCAATCCCTATTGGTCGATGTTTAAGGCGGGACACGGCACATTGGCATACCAAGATGCGTGGAACATCTTCGACAATATTGTAGTTAGCGAGAATTTGGTCAATGCCAAAGCGGGCGAATTGAAACTGCAGAAAGGTACAATGCCCAAATTCTATGGTAATATCTATCGCGCCCCGTTCCTGTTCCAGAAGGATGGACAGTATAAGGGCTACCCTCTGCGTACATTTGTAGGCAATAATTTCCAAGGCGGTTATAGCGACCACCTGCCCGTGTACATATTTATAGGCAAATAAAATATTAAATAATATGAAGATTAAAAATCTCTTAATTCTACTCTTTACCCTTATCGTTGTCGGAGCTTCGGCTCAAGAGGGCGGTGTGAAGGGTCGTGCCGTTACGCGCGTGGGTCGAACTGTGATTGACGGCGTGAAGGTTACTATCGAGCCTACGGGTCAGGTAGTATATACCAATGCCAATGGCGATTTCGAGGTTAAGGGCTTAACGGCAGGCGAATATCGTGTCATGTTCGAGGCAGCAGATTTCGAGCCTGTTACGCTGATGGTTAAGGTCGGCGAATCGGTTAAGGATATGAGCCTTGTGCCGATGTCGAATACGATGATTGTAGCCGGTATGGGCGACGATTTCTTCGCGGAGTTCGATACCGAGACGGCAAATGATGCGCAGGTAATGCCCTCGTCGCTGTCAGCGTCGAAGGATGTGTTTAACAACATTGCAGGCTATCAGTTCAGCCAGATGCGTTTCCGCCCACGTGGTTATGAGTCGCAGATGGAGGGCACCTACTTGAATGGTGTCTATTTCAACGATGCACTGACAGGTAATGGTCCCTGGTCGCTGTGGTCGGGTCTGAACGATGCAACCCGCAATCAGGAGGTGTCGTCGGCTCTGGGCGTTTCGGACTATGGCGTTGGCGGTATTGGTGGCGTTACGAATATCAACGCACGTGCCTCGCAGATGCGCAAGGGTTTCCGCGCAAGTGTTGTCAATGCCAACAATAATTACCGTTTCCGCGTAATGTTATCGTATGCATCGGGTATGCTCGACAATGGTTGGTCGTATGCATTCTCGTTCTCAACCCGTCAGGGTGGTAACGATTGGATCAACGGTACCTATTACAACGCTTTCGGCTACTTTGCTTCGGTCGAGAAACGATTGAATCGTTGCCACCGTTTGGCATTGACCGTATTGGGCGCACCGACCCAGCGTGGCGTGCAGAATGCTTCGACACAGGAGGTCTATGATATGGTTGGTAGCAACTATTACAACTCGAATTGGGGTTATCAGGTGGATAAGAAGCGTAATGCACGTATTCGTAACTTCCACGAGCCTATTGTGATGCTTAACTACTACTTCGAGCCGAGCACCTCGACCAAATTTATGGTTACGGGCGCATATCGTTTCGGTCGTAATGGTTATTCGGCACTCGATTGGTACGATGGCGCAGATCCGCGTCCCGATTACTATCGCAACCTACCCAGCTATTTCGAGCGTCAGGGCGACTTCGAGAAGGCCGATATCGTTCGTTGGGCGTGGGGTGCAGATTGGGGTACTCGCCAGATCAATTGGGATCGCCTCTATAACAACAACTATGGTAATGTTACCGAGGGCTCGAATGTGGCAAGCCTGAATGGCCAGCGTCGTTCGAACTATGTTATCGAGGAGCGTCATACCGATCAGCAGGATGTGAATTTGAAATTGCAGTTGATGCAGTATCTGCGAGGTGGTCATCGCCTTAATGCGGGTATCGACCTGCGCTACAATCGCACCGAGTACTACAAGCAGATGAAGGATCTGCTGGGTGGCGACTATTGGCTCGATGTCGATAAGTATGCCGAGCGTGATTTCGTTGGTGAGCGCGTGATGCAGAACAACCTCGATTACTACGAGGCTAACGGCCACGCTCCGATCATTAAGGAGGACGATAAGTATGGCTACGACTACTACGCACACGTTCGCAATGCCAAGTTATGGGCTATTTGGAACTATAACACGGGTCGTCTCGAAGGCTTTGTAGCTGGTGAGGCCGGTTATGCAGGCCAGTGGCGCGAGGGTATTTACCGCAAGGGTAGCTTCGAGGATAACTCGCAGGGTGCGAGCAAAAAGCTCAACTTCCTCGAGTATAAGGCGAAGGGTGCTCTGACTTACAAAATCTCGGGTGCTAACTCGCTGACCGCGTCGGTTGCATATATGCAGCAGGCTCCGTCGTTCCAGTCGTCGTTCGTGTCGCCTCGTACGCGTAACAGCGTAACTCCTAACCTGACTCCGGAGAAGGTGTTTAGTGCCGACCTGACCTATGATCTGCACGTTGGCGGCTTCAAGACTCGCGTTTCGGGTTACTATACCACCATTGAGGATCGTTCGAAGGTGATTAGTTTCTACGACGATCTGCAATCGACATTTACAAACTTTGCGATGAGCAATATCGATAGCCGCTATGCGGGTGTTGAGGTTGGTTTCTCGATCCCTCTGTTCAAGGTATTGAGCCTGAATGGTGCTGTAAGCTATGGCGACTACCGCTATACTTCGAATCCGTTGATTACCCAGACGGCTGACAACTCGGCCGAGATCGTAATGTCGGGCGAGAAGGTATATTGGAAGGGCTACCACGTTGAGAGCACTCCGCAGACTGCTGCTAACTTGGGTCTGGCACTGCGTACCTCGAACAATATCTACGCCGGCATTGATGTCAATTACTACAATGCTCTCTACCTGTCGATGAACCCGCTGTATCGTACCGATAAGGCTCTGACGGGTCGTATCTTCTCGTCGAATACCTATGAGGAGAATCTGGCGGCCGTTAAGGAGATGACTGCGCAGGAGCGTTTCGACAATGCCTTTGTGCTGAATGCCAATATCGGAAAGAATTGGTATATCGTCAATCGCAAGTACAATTTGGGCGTAAGCCTGCAGGTGAATAACCTTCTCAATACGAAGAATATTCGCACGGGCGGTTACGAGCAGATGCGTCTGCGCGAGGACGAGAGCGGTACGACGGTTAAGTACGATCGCTTCGACTCGAAGTACTTCTACCTGATGGGTACGACCTACTATTTGAATGTATATTTCCGTTTCTAATCGATTAAAAAGTTAAGACTATGAGTGCAAAAAAGTATATACTTGGTTTGGTGGCTGCGCTGATGTTGGTGGGCTGCTACGAGGACTTCGACACTCCCATTATCGAGCCTACGGTTAAACTCGAACCTACGCATACCATTGCCGAGTTCAAGGCGATGTTTCAAGAGCGTGGTGGTGCCTTCGATATTACCGATGACATCATCATTGCGGGTAAAGTAACCACGAGCGACGAAACGGGAAACTTCTATAAGAATATGTATATTCAGGACGAGACCGCCGGCATCGAGCTTCGCATCGGTCGTTCGGGCCTCTATAATGACTATAAGCTGGGTCAGACGATCTATGTTAAGGCTAATGGTCTGCGTATGGGTAACTATGGCGGTATGGTCAATCTGGGTGGCGCAATCCCCGAAAATTACGACTACGAGACTTCGTATATCGAGCCGCAGGCCGTGATTGATCTTGTTATCAAGAAGGGCGAGAAGGGTGAGCGTGTAGCTCCGCTTGATTTGAGCGATGGCAATATCCCCGTAAGTAGTTATGGCAAGTGGGTACGTTTCGAGAATGCAGTCTTTGAGGGTTGTACCTACTATGACCGCGACAACACCGTTGGCGGTGGCGATATCGCTATCGACACTTGGGCAAACAAGGATTATAAGGGTGAGTCGTCGGTTGGTAAGTATGGTAATGCCATCTTCAACGTCAATGGTACCAAAATCAATGTGCGATCGAGTGGTTACTCGAAATTCGCAGGCGAGAAGACTCCTGCAAAGGGTACGGTTTGCAATATTGAGGGTATCATGGTATATTACTCGGGTGGCAAACCGGCATTCCAGATCTCGATCAACTCGCTTGACGATATCCAGATCGTAAAGTAATCCGTAGTCAGATTCGAATTATCGGTTCGAATCTGACTCATAAAAAAACACCGTTGCGCTTTTGGTCGCAACGGTGTTTTTTATTGTGTGAGAGGAGTAATCCTCGGCTTATCCCAAATACGATTTAAGAAGTTTGCTACGCGACGAGTGGCGCAGACGGCGGATAGCCTTCTCCTTAATCTGGCGAACACGCTCACGGGTAAGACCGAACTTCTCGCCGATCTCTTCGAGGGTCATCTCCTGACAACCGATACCAAAGAAGTACTTGATGATATCCTTCTCGCGATCGGTAAGCGTCGAGAGCGCGCGCTCAACCTCGGTGCTGAGCGATTCGTTGATCAAACCACGATCGGCATTGGGCGAATCGGTATTAACCAACACATCAAGCAGGCTGTTATCCTCACCATCGGCGAAAGGTGCATCGACCGATACGTGGCGACCTGCAACGCGCAGAGTGTCAGAAATCTTCTCTTTGGGCAGCTCCAAAGCCTTTGCTAACTCTTCGGGCGAGGGGGTACGCTCGTTCTCCTGCTCGAAGCGGGCAAATGCCTTGTTGATTTTGTTGAGCGAACCAACCTGATTCAGCGGCAGACGCACGATACGCGACTGCTCGGCCAGAGCCTGCAAAATCGACTGACGAATCCACCATACGGCATACGAAATGAATTTGAAACCACGTGTTTCGTCGAACTTCTCGGCAGCCTTGATCAGACCGAGGTTACCCTCATTGATCAAGTCTGGAAGGCTCAAACCCTGGTTCTGGTATTGTTTAGCCACCGAAACCACAAAGCGCAAGTTCGCCTTGGTCAATTTTTCGAGGGCCTCTTGATCACCTTTTTTGATTCGTTGGGCGAGTTCCACCTCCTCTTCAACCGTGATAAGATCCTCTTTACCGATCTCCTGCAAATATTTGTCGAGCGATGCGCTCTCACGGTTGGTGATGGACTTTGTAATCTTTAATTGACGCATATTCTTCTATTTATTTCGTTTTTCTTGTTTATCTCTTCATTTTGTGCGACTCGCCGTTCGGGTAAAAAAGCGGGGGCGACTGTTTGGTCAGCTCACCCCCGCATATTGTTTATCGTGATCCTCTCTCGCTCGGAGTTACTCTACGAAGGTGTAGCTTGCAGAGCGTCCGTTAGGATAGATGCCGTCGATCGAAGCGATCTTCTCGTTGATCTTTGACAGATCGTTGAGCGAACGAATTTGACGGTCGTTGATGTGAGTAATGATGAAGCCTTCACGTACGCGAGCCTTTGCCAACAAGCCACCCTGCTTGATCTGCGTAACCTGCAAACCTCCCTTGATATCCAACTCTCGCATCGCACGCTCATTCACCGCTGCGAATTTACCGCCCAATGCCTGCTCAACATCAACATCATCCTTCGAGATGAGTTCTGCTTTACCTGCTTTATTACGTAAAGTAACCTCAAAATGTTTCACATCGTCGCCTCTTTTTACCGAAATTTTCACCTTATCGTTGGGTCGATGTTTGCCAATCTGTTCAGAGATAGTTGCTCGATCGTTGATTTTCACGCCGTTAATCGACATTATCACATCGCCCTTGCGAATTCCGGCTGCCGATGCTGCACCTTCGGGATCGACCGAAGCCACATATGCACCACCGATCTCCTTGATACCGGTCTCCTCGCCCTGTTCGTCGATGAAGGTCTGATCAACGGGACGATAGCTGATGCCGAGCATCGCACGCTGAACTACGCCAAACTCTTTCAGATCGATAACAACCTTCTTTACGATCGATTCAGGAACGGCAAATGAATAACCGATGTAACTACCTGTTGAAGATTTAATTACGGTATTGATTCCGACCAACTCGCCACGCGTATTTACCAACGCGCCACCCGAATTACCGGGATTAACAGCCGCATCGGTCTGAATAAACGATTCGATACTGAACTCATTGGGAATAACATTCAGCTGACGGGCCTTTGCACTGACGATACCTGCCGTGATGGTCGATTGCAGATCGAACGGGCTACCAATAGCCAGCACCCACTCGCCCAAACGCAGATCATCCGAACTGCCGAAGGGGATCGTAGGCAGATTCTCTCCCTCGATCTTAATCAGTGCCACGTCGGTAGTAGGATCGGTGCCGATGATTTTTGCATCGAAGACGCGATTGTCGTTTAGCTTTACGCGCAACTTTGAAGCATTTTCAATGACGTGGTTATTGGTTACGATGAAACCATCCTCCGAGATAATCACACCCGAACCGCCCGAACGTCGCTCCTGCGGCTGCATCGAGCCACCGCCCTGTGGACCAAAGAAGAAATCGAAGAAGGGATCGGCCGAACGGCTGTATTGTACCTCTTCAGTCTTTTCGATATTGACAACCGCCTTCACTGCATTCTCGGCAGCATAGGTCAAATCGGGATAATTCTGTGCATCATAGGCCGTAAAGTGTGAGCCAACGCTCTGCGATGCGAACTCGGTGGCAACACCCTCTTCGACCGAACGATCGATCTTCTGGTTTGTAATATAGTATGCCGAAGCGGCACCCGTCAGAGCAGACGCTGCAAGAGCAGCAATAAAAAACATACTCCTTTTCATAACATTAATTGATTCAAAAAATTTAACAATACAAAAAGGCGATTTGAATCATAGGCAAATTTGGTTTTTTAATGTTTCAGATATTAAACGCAACAAATATACAATTATTGCATACTCCGTGCAATTTTTTTCAACCAAAAGAACAATCACCCCCTTCGTCGCACCTTAAATAATAATATGGTAGCGAATAGCTCTAAAGATAGTATGCCTATTACGCACTGTGGAACGAGCGTGTTATCGCCGATAGAGGTCAGGTTTGTCCGAGAACTTTGATTGGCAGGTGCTGGAAGTATTGGTCGAAATGAGTTGAAAAGGTTGGAGGATTTGATAACGGTTAGAGGAGGTGAATATTCCTCAAAATGTGATTTGAGGGGCTTCGTGAGCGATTTTTCGCTATGGTAGCATTGGTCTAAAAGTTGATAATAGTTGGCATTTTGTTGTAAAACAAAGAAAAAACCTCGGAAAACAGAAAACTTTTTTGGTTTATAAAGTTTTCTAGGTATCTTTGTGCGTTGTATATTTTAGATATATAGATTAAAGAGTAAAATAATGTCGCAATCGCAAAAAGAGTATATCATCGAACAGGCAACCGAGATGTTCTGCCAGCTCGGCATTAAGGCTGTGCGTATGGATGACATCGCCCAGAATCTCGGCGTGTCGAAACGTACGCTCTATGAGTTGTTCGAGGATAAGATGAATCTGCTCAAATTATGTATGATTAACTATTATGAGGTGCGTCGAGAGCGTCTGAATGCGCGTATCGGAGAGTGTGCCAATGTGCTTGAATCGATATTGACCGCATTTGACATCTTTTTGGTTTATGGCGAGACGGAGCGACGTATGCAGACCAATCTGCGACGCTTCTATCCTGCGCTCTATGAGGAGATCTCGGCACAGATGCAGCAACGTAACCGCGAACGACTGAAAGGAGCTATTCAGAAGGGTATCGATGAGGGACTGCTGGATCGTACGATTGATGTCGATATAGCGGTTGCAATGCTCGGTTGGTCGCTTTCGGGCGTTTTGGACACTCGAAAGGCCACATTGCCACAAAATATTTCACCCGAATATGCGTTAAGATATGTAGTTATCAATTTCTTGCGAGGCATATCGACAGTTAAGGGTATTGAGGCGATTGACGCATTTTTGAGAAAGTTCAAAAAACCGGAGGTCGAAAAGATTAATTAATAGCCCGAACGGAGAGGGTAGAGATCCGAAAAACAGAGAAAAATAGATTAAAAACAATAATAGAAAGAGTAAGAAGATGAAAAAGATGATGATGACACTCTGCGCGTGCGCGCTGATGACGCTTGGCGTTTCGGCACAAACCGCACTGATCGCAGAGTCGGAGCCGATTGCTACAACGATGCAGTTGTCGTTGCAGGAGGCTATTGATCTCGCATTGAGCGAGAACCCCACAATCAAAGTGGCCGATTTGGAGATTGAGCGTTACGACTATGTTCGTAAAGAGACCATGGGTAACCTCTATCCTACGCTGTCGGTTGGTGGTGTCTATACCTGCGCTGTTGTCAAGAGCGAGATCTCGAAGGGCCTGTCGTTCGGTGCCGATAATACGATCGCTGCTACCGCCGATGTGGGTCTGCCGTTGGTTATGCCCGCCATTTGGCGTTCGATCAAAATGACAAAGGTGCAGATGGAGAATGCCGTTGAGCAGGCTCGTGCATCGCGTATTGATTTGGTAAATGCGGTTAAGAAGGCATACTATAATATTTTGTTGGCAGAGCAGTCGCTCGCTGTACTTCGCTCGAGCGAGGAGATGGTGGGTAAGACCGTCGATCAGACCCGCGTGCAGTATGAGCACGGTCTGGCATCGGAGTACAACCTGCTTACTGCCGAGGTGCAGTTGAGCAATTTGCAGCCCTCGATTATCCAGACAGCCAATTCGATCGACATTGCGAAGCGTCTGTTGAAGATGTATTTGAGCCTGCCCGAGAATGTTGATATTGCTCTGGTCGGTACGCTTGATGATTTCCGCGATGCGATTTTGAATGGCAATGAGGAGCTTACAACCGACATTTCGGGTAACAGCCAGCTCCGTCAGCTCGATATTCAGGCTGAACTGCTTGCGCAGAATCTGAAACTGACCCAGACTTCGCGTATGCCGACTTTGGTAGCGTTCGGCCAGTTCTCGTATTCGGGTAACGATATGCAGCGCCCTGATTTCAGTGCAATGATGGGCGGTGGCGCAGCAGGTGGTGCGACTGGTGGTGCAGGTGCGACTGGTGGTGCGACTGGCAATGCCGGTACCGCCGAGTCGGTTAAGAATAGCTTCTACTGGCAACATCCTATCTCTGTTGGTTTGCAGCTCTCGATCCCCATCTTCTCGGGCTTTAAGAATACCAACAAGGTTAAGCAGGTGCGCAATCAGATCCGCCAGCTCGATATCCAGCGTGAATATCTGGCAAAGAGTACCGATGTTCAGGTTCGCTCTGCGATCAATAATTTGCTGACTGCGCGTGAAAAGATGTTTGCGAACGAAAAGACCGTAGCGCAGGCACAGAAGGCATACGACATCTCAAACACTCGTTACAAGGCTGGTGCAGGTACCATCTTGGAACTGAACTCGTCAGAGTTGTCGCTTACGCAGGCAAAGTTGAACTATTCGCAGGCAATCTACGACTACCTCTCGGCAAAGGCCGACTACGATCAGATGATCGGCAAGGAGGAGTAGTTAGCCGTACAAATACCTAACAGATTGAAGAATAATAACTAAAAAGAAAGATAATAGAGAGATGAAAAAGATTTTAGTATTTGCAACTGCACTGGTAGCTTCGTTGGTGCTGGTCGGTTGTGGTGGCAAGAGCGCAGAGAGTGTAGCTACTGTTCAGCCCGAGAAGGTGTTGATTAAGACCGCCGAGGCTATTTCGGCTCCCGTTGGTCAGTTGGTTGAGGTTACGGCTAACATCCAGCCCTACAAGCAGAACTCGATTACCCCCGCTGTTCAGGGCGTACGTATCGACAAGATTTTGGTTGATGTAGGTGATTATGTATCGAAGGGTCAGCTGGTTGCTGCTATGGACCCCATTCAGTACAATCAGGCGAATACCCAGTTGCTCAACTTGGAGGCTGACTTGGCTCGTATGACTCCCGTATTCGAGGCAGGCGGTATCTCGGAGCAGCAGCTCGAAGCAATGAAGACACAGGTAACTGTTCAGCGCGATGTAGTAGCCAACTTGAAGAAGAATATCGAGCTTCGTTCGCCCATCTCGGGTGTTGTAACGGCTCGTAACGCCGAGGCAGGCGATATGTTTGCCAATATGCCCATTTTGCAGATTATGCAGATCAATCCCTTGAAGATCACTGCAAGCATCTCGGAGAAGTATTTCTCGAAGGTTAAGATGAATATGCCCGTTGAGATCAAGACCGAGGTTTTGCCCGACGAGAAGTTCTCGGGTAAGGTATCGTTGATCTATCCCGCTATGGATGCAGCAACCCGTACCTTCACCGTTGAGATCACTATTCCCAATGCAGGTAACAAGTTGCGCCCGGGTATGTTTGCACGTGCAATCTTCAATCTCGGTGAGGTTGAGAGCGTATTGGTGCCCGATGTAGCTGTTAAGCGTCAGGCAGGTACTGCAGAGCGCGCTGTATTTGTATTGAAAGAGGATGGTACGGTTGAGCGTCGCGTAGTTGAGCTGGGTCGCCAGATCGACAAGAACTACGTAATTCTGTCGGGTCTGAATGCAGGTGAGCAGGTATCGATTACCGGTTTGAGCAAGCTCGATGACGGTACCGCTGTTGAGGTTAGCAACAATTAATAATAAAAGGAGAGAAGTAATATGAAAATTTACGAATCAGCCGTTAGAAAGCCGGTATCGACCTGCCTGCTCTTCTTGGGTGTGATCATCTTCGGACTCTTCTCGTTGAAGAATCTGGCTATCGACCAGTATCCGGAGATGGACCCTCCTTATATTACGGTCGCTACGGTCTATGCGGGTGCTAATGCAGCCGATATCGAGACCAATATTACCCGAGTGCTGGAGGATCAGCTTAACTCGGTGGAGAATCTGAAAACTATGACCTCGACATCGAAGGACAACGTTTCGATGATTACGTTGGAGATGGAGTGGGGTTCAGACCTAAACGAGGCAATGAACGACGTGCGCGATATTGTCAGCCGTACGCAGACCTTGCTGCCCGATGAGGTGGATTATCCTACGATCTTCAAGTTTAGTACTTCGATGATGCCCGTAATGATGCTCTCGGTTACGGCCGATGATAGCTATTACGCAATGGATAAGATCTTGGACGACCGTCTGGTGAATGTCCTGAACCGTGTAAATGGTATCGGTTCGGTGAGTGTCATTGGTCAGCCTGTTCGTGAGATTCAGATCAATGTCGATCCCGAGAAGATCGAGGCATTTGGACTGACAATTGAGTCGATTGGTGGTATCATCGCTTCGGAGAATATCAACGTGCCCGCAGGTACGATGGATTTGGCAAGCGGTACCTATAACGTCAAGGCCGATGGCGAGTTCACCGATAGCGAGCAGTTGAAGCATTTGGTTGTTTCGAATCGTGGTGGTCGCATTGTTAAGTTGTCGGACGTTGCCGAGGTTAAAGATACAATCCAGAAGATCACGATGGATACTCGCGCCAATGGTCGTCGTTCGGCGATGATTATGATCCAGAAGCAGTCGGGTGCAAATACCGTTGAGATCGTTAAGGAGATTCAGGAGCGTCTGCCTGCAATTCAGGCATCGCTGCCTAACGATATTAAGATTATTGAGATTTCGAACGGTGCAACCGAGATTCAGAAGAGTATCAACTCGCTGGTCGAGACCGTATTGCTGGCGTTCGTATTCGTTATCATTGTCGTAATGGTCTTCTTGGGTCGCTGGCGTGCGACGTTCATTATCTGTATGACCATTCCTATCTCGTTGGTAACAGCATTTATCTATCTGTTTGCGACGGGATCGACTCTGAACCTTATCTCGCTGTCGTCGTTGTCGATCGCAATCGGTATGGTTGTGGATGATGCGATTGTGGTATTGGAAAACATTACTACTCACATCGAACGTGGTTCGAGCCCCAAAGAGGCAGCTATCTATGCTACCAATGAGGTATGGCTGTCGGTAATCGCAACCACGCTGGTAGTCGTAGCGGTATTTATGCCTCTGACAATGATGACCGGTATGGCCGGTATCTTGTTCAAGGAGTTGGGTTGGATCGTTTCGATTGTGGTATGTATGTCAACCACTGCGGCAGTTACGCTGACCCCGATGTTGTCGGCATATATCCTCTCGTCGGAGGGCGGTAAGCACGACTATAAGGGTGTCGGTATCGTATATAAGCCTATCGATAAGTTCCTCGATTGGTTGGATGATACTTATGCAACGATGTTGGCTTGGACAGTTCGCCATCGTTGGGCAACGGTTATTATTGCAATGGCAACCTTTGTGGCTTCGCTGGGTCTGTTGAAGTACGTTCCGTTCGACTTCTTCCCCCAGTCGGATAATGCACAGATCACGGCAACCATCGAGACCGAGCAGAACCTCTCGATGGAATATACACGTCAGATCACAGAGCGTATCGATGCAATTATTGCAGAGAAGTTCCCCGAGGTTCAGTTGGTTGCTGCTCGTACGGGTCAGAGCTCGTCGAACAATGCTATGGCAGCAATGCAGAAGTCGGGTTCGAATATGATCAGCTATAACCTGCGTCTGCCTCGTTCGACCGAGCGTGAGCGTACGATCTTCGAGATTGCCGATTTGTGGCGTCAGGAGTTGGCAAAGATTCCCGAGATTACCCAGTTCACCGTTAATCCCGGTGGCGGTGGCGGCGGCATGGGCGGCGGTAGCAATGTCGAGATTAAGGTCTTCGGTTACGACTTGGATAACTCGAACCGCGTTGCTATCGATCTGCGCGATAAGATTTCGAAACTTTCGGGTGTGCGTGATGCCGATCTGTCGCGTGATGATCTTCGTCCCGAGTACAACGTAACATTCGACCGCGAAAAGCTGGCTCTGTATGGTTTGAGCAATGCATCGGTATCGCAGGCTGTTCGTAACCGTATCGACGGTATGAAGGCCTCGAAGTATCGCGAGGATGGCGATGAGTACGATATCGTAGTTCGTTACGCAGAGGAGCATCGTACCTCGTTGCAGGATGTTGAGAATATCAACCTTATGACGGCTACGGGTCGCACAATCAAGTTGAAGGAGGTTGCGACGGTCGTTGAGGAGTTCGCAGCTCCCGATATTCAGCGCGAGAACCGTCAGCGTCTGGTTAAGGTTACGGCATCGTTGGCTCCGGGTGTGGCTTTGAGTGATGTCGTAAATGAGGTACAGCAGGTGATCGACGAGTATGATCTTCCCGATGGTATCGACCTCGAATTGGGTGGTACATTGGAGGATCAGCAGGAGACCTTTGGTGATATGATCTTGCTGTTGGCGCTGATTGTTGTGTTGGTATATATCGTAATGGCAACGCAGTTCGAGTCGATGACAATGCCGTTTATGATTATGATCTCGATTCCCTTCGCATTTACGGGTGTATTCCTGGCGTTGTGGCTTAGTGGTACATCGTTGAGCTTGATCGCACTGATTGGTGCAATTATGCTGGTAGGTATCGTAGTTAAGAACGGTATCGTGATGGTGGACTACACCAACCTGCTCGTTGAGCGTGGTTCGAGCGTTGCAAAGGCTGCTGTTGCGGCAGGTAAGAGCCGTCTGCGTCCCGTATTGATGACCTCTCTGACAACCGTATTCGGTATGGTGCCTATGGCAATGGGCCTTGGTGAGGGTTCAGAGATTTGGCAACCTATGGGTGTCGCTGTAATCGGAGGTCTGACCTTCTCGACCATTTTGACACTGCTCGTTCTGCCCGCGCTGTATGTAATCTTCCGCGACCGCAAGGTTAAGGAGCAGGGTGGTGCTGACGATATTCAGTACGACGGCGTAAGCAAGCGTAAGCAGGCGGTAGCTAACAAGATTAACTAATTAATTGATCTACAAAACGATGAAAGCAGTATTTATTTCATATAATCAGGCTTTGACCGAGCGTGTAATGGCAATTTTGGATCGCAATGGCGTACGTGGCTTCACCAAGTGGGAGCTGACTCACGGTCGCGGTACGGTCGATGGTGAGCCTCACTATGCATCGCACGCATGGCCTGCAATGAACTCGTCGATTTTGACGATCGTTGAGGATGAGAAGGTTCAGCCTTTGTTGGAGGAGTTCCGCGCAATGGATGCAGATACCAAGATGCAGGGATCGCGTGCATTCGTTTGGAATATTGAGCAACAGATGTAGAAAACACATCAAACTCTACTTTATATAATCTGTATGATGGAGCCGCTCCGATGTGTGGGCGGCTCTTTTTTTATTCGCGATTCACAATTCACAATTCGCGATTTCCTTTGCAATAGAATAATCCGAGTTCGGAGGTTTGGGCTGTTGTTGTAGTCGAATCTATTCAAAGTCGTCTGTGCGATCACTCCTGACAAATTAAAAACAGCAATCTCACCTCAAATAAAAAAAGCCACCCTTGCAGGAGTGGCTTTAATTTTAATTGGGTTAATGTGAGTTATATGAAGCTCAACTTGCCCGAATGAGAAAAAGGATATTACTTCAACTCGTTCAAAATGCGCATCGCAGCGTCGAGAATAGTAGTATCGTCGAGGGTTACAACACCGCCGTCGGGGCCCTTCTCGTAGTGAGCACCCACTACCTGACCCGACTCAAAGTGGTTACCACCGAAATAGTTACGTACGGTGTCAACGTCGATACCGAGTTCATCTGCGATACGCTGCGAGCTGCCGCTGGGCAACTTGTCCTTGATTCTTCTGAGTTCGTTAAAAGTGATAATCATAGTTGTATTTCTTTTATAGTTGATATTTTCAGTGGTACTAAAGTATGAAATATTTTTTTAACAACAAAATTTTTTTAATTAAATCGCACATTTGAGCCCGATTTTTCATTTTTCGAATCCATATAAATAAATAGGTGGCATTGAGGGTAAGTCTGTGATAAATGACATTGTGTCTGCCTTTTTGTCAGCAAATATGACATTTGTCAGTCTTTTGCATCACGATTTTTGCTACTTGTATGCCAAAAAAGGCCAATTTCAGGTTTGGTATAACGTTTGTTTCAAAGAAAAGCGTCGCGCAAATGGTGCGACCGACCAAATTTTCAGAAAATAAGTATAACAATTAAAAAATAGACAAAATTATGGCAAAGATTATTGGTATCGATTTAGGTACTACCAACTCGTGTGTAGCAGTAATGGAGGGTAACGAGCCCGTCGTAATCCCCAACAGCGAGGGTCATCGCACAACCCCTTCGATTGTAGCATTTACCGACGCTAACGAGCGTAAGGTAGGTGATCCTGCAAAGCGTCAGGCTATCACTAACCCCAAGCGTACGATCTTCTCGATTAAGCGTTTTATGGGTGAGACCTACGATCAGGTTGCTGGCGACATCGCTCGCGTTCCCTACACCGTAAATCGTGGCGACAACAACACTCCTCGTGTAGATATCGACGGTCGTCAGTACACTGCACAGGAGATCTCGGCTATCATCTTGCAGAAGATGAAGAAGACCGCCGAGGACTATCTGGGTACCGAGGTAAATGAGGCAGTTATCACCGTTCCCGCTTACTTCTCGGACTCGCAGCGTCAGGCAACCAAGGAGGCAGGCGAGATCGCAGGTTTGAAGGTACGCCGTATCATCAACGAGCCCACCGCAGCAGCTTTGGCTTACGGTATGGATAAGAAGAACAAGGATATGAAGATCGCCGTATATGACCTTGGTGGTGGTACGTTCGATATCTCGATCCTCGAATTGGGTGATGGTGTATTTGAGGTTAAATCGACCAATGGTGATACTCATCTTGGCGGTGATGACTTCGACCACGTGCTGATCGACTATATGGCCGAGTCGTTCAAGATGGAGCACGGTATTGACCTGCGTCAGGACGCTATGGCGTTGCAGCGTTTGAAGGAGGCTGCCGAGAAGGCAAAGATCGAGCTCTCTTCGACCACTACGACCGAGATCAACCTGCCCTATATTATGCCCGTAAATGGTATTCCGCAGCACTTGGTGATGACCTTGACCCGCGCGAAGTTCGAGCAGTTGTGCGACCACTTGGTACGCAAGACCATCGAGCCTTGTAAGATCGCTCTGCGCGACGCAGGTTTGCAGGCTTCGCAGATCGACGAGGTGATTCTGGTGGGTGGTTCGACCCGTATCCCCGCAATCCAGAAGGTTGTAGAGGAGTTCTTCGGTAAGACCCCCAACAAGAGCGTGAACCCCGATGAGGTTGTAGCTATCGGTGCATCGATCCAGGGTGGTGTATTGACCGGTGAGGTTAAGGATGTGTTGTTGCTCGACGTTACTCCGCTGTCGCTCGGTATCGAGACTCTGGGTGGCGTATTCACCAAGCTGATCGAGGCTAACACTACCATTCCTACCCGCAAGAGCGAGGTATTCTCGACCGCGTCGGATAACCAGCCTTCGGTTGAGATCAACGTATGTCAGGGTGAGCGCCCGATGGCACGCGACAACAAGTCGATCGGTCGTTTCCACCTCGACGGTATCCCCGCAGCTCCGCGTGGTGTTCCGCAGATTGAGGTAACCTTTGATATCGATGCAAACGGTATTCTGAACGTATCGGCAAAGGATAAGGGTACAGGCAAGGAGCAGAAGATCCGTATCGAGGCATCGTCGGGTCTGACCGAGCAGGAGATCCAGCGTATGCGCGATGAGGCAAAGGCTAACGAGGCAAAGGATAAGGAGGAGAAGGAGCGCATCGAGAAGATCAACGCTGCTGACTCGCACATCTTCACCACCGAGAAGCAGTTGAAGGAGTATGGCGATAAGATCCCCGCTGACAAGAAGGCTGCTATCGAGGGTGCTCTCGGCAAGTTGAAGGATGCCCACAAGGCGGTTGATTTGGCAGCTATCGACGCAGCTATGGCCGAGCTTAACAACGCTTGGCAGGCAGCATCGCAGGATATCTACGCAAGCCAGCAGGCACAGCAGCAGGCACAGAACGCCCAGGGTGGCGCACAGCAGAATGGTGGCGCACAGGGTGGTCAGCAGCAGCCCGAAGACGTTGAGTTTGAGGAGGTAAAGTAGTTTCTGCTCAATAATTTATAGATCGATCCCGATCTCCGAATATGGAGGTCGGGATTTTTTTATTCACGATTCACAATTTCCTTTGCTACAAATGATGACTCGCTTTTGTTGGTTATAGGGGTGGCCGTAGGGCGCGCTTACGAGCGAGTGTCGATTGCGAGAAATCAATACATTGATGCTCAAAATCTCGTTTTGAGGATTTATCAATCGGCGTGTAATAGTTGAATTGATACCTAAAATATTATCAAAGATGATAATTTTATGGAAAAAGGTGCGTATTTAGAGAAAATTTACTATTTTTGTGCCCTATTGGCGAGTTATGTAATGACGTAGCCTGATGCGTAGGAAAATACGTAACAAAATAAACAATAAATAAACATTTCTAAACAATGCAAAACAAAGGCGCAATTAAACTATTGGTAATCCTTTTGGCGATTGCCTGTGTTTATCAGCTCTCGTTCTCGTTTGTAACGCGCGGAGTTGAGAAGAAAGCAGCAGAGTATGCTGCTACCTACCCGGTTGAGCTTCAGGACAAGATGGAGCAGCAGTACCTTGATTCGGTTAAGAATCAGCCTGTTTACAACTTGGGTATCATTAAATTCACCTACAAAGAGTGTCAGGAGAAGGAGATCAACCTCGGTCTGGACTTGAAGGGTGGTATGAACGTAATGTTGGAGGTTCAGCAGGGTGATGTGTTGAAGTCGTTGTCGGACGACTCGCAGGATCCCAAGTTCCTCGAGGCATTGAACCTGACTACCGAGCAGACTCGTGATGGCGGTGATTATATCTCGATCTTCGCAAAGAACTATGCAGAGGTATCGGGTGGTCAGCCTCTGGCTCTGATCTTCAACACCCCTTCGATGAAGCAGATTAACGCTAACTCGACTGATGAGGAGGTTTTGAAGGTTCTGCGTGCAGAGAGCGACGACGCTATCGCAGCATCGTACGACATCTTGCGTTCGCGTATCGACCGTTTCGGTGTAACTTCGCCCAACATTCAGCGTTTGCCCAACTCGAACCGTATTTTGGTCGAGCTCCCCGGTGTAAAGGAGCCCGAGCGTGTTCGTAAGCTTTTGCAGGGTACCGCTTCGTTGGAGTTCTGGGAGACTTATAGCACCAACGAGTTGATCGGTGCTTTGGAGCAGGCTGACGCTCTGTTGCGCAACATCAAGGCCGAGAGCGCAGCTCCCGCCGAGGTCGCAGAGGCAGAGGAGGTTGCCGAGGAGGCAGCTCCCGCAGAGGATAACGCTTTGGTAGCAGAGGTTGCAGAGCAGACTTCGGAGGCGGTTGCTTCGGTTGAGGGTATGAGCTTCGAGGAGCAGGAGAAGATGAATCCCCTGTTCGTTCGTCTGTATCCCGGTGCAGTTTATGCAGATGCAAACAACCCGATCATCGGTTATGCTACTTCGACCGATACCACTATCGTAAATAAGTATCTGGCTATGCCCCAGATCAAGGCTCTCTTCCCCCGCGATGTACGTTTTATGTGGAGCGTTAAGCCCTACGAGAATAAGCGTGCAGCAGCAGAGGGTGTTGCAGATCCTTTTGATGGCAAGTTCGAGCTCTTCGCAGTTAAGGCTAACACCTTTGATGGTAAGGCTCCTCTGGATGGTAGTGTAGTAGTTGATGCAACTGCAGACTACGCTCGTCAGGGTGCTGATGCAGAGGTTTCGATGACTATGAACTCGGAGGGTATGCAGAAGTGGGCACAGTTGACCGGTCAGAATATCGGTCGTGCTATCGCAATTGCTTTGGACGGCTATGTATATTCGGCTCCCAACGTGCAGACTGCAATCGACGGCGGTCAGTCGCGTATCACCGGTAACTTCACCATCAACGAGGCAAAGGACTTGGCTAACGTATTGAAGTCGGGTAAGGTTCGCGCTCCGTCGCGCATTATCCAGGATACCGTTGTAGGTCCTTCGCTGGGTCAGGAGTCGATCAACGCAGGTATGTTCTCGTTCGTTATCGCATTCTTGCTGGTACTGGTTTATATGTGCGTTTATTATAGCACCAGTGGTTGGATTTCGTGCATCGCATTGGTTACCAACTTGTTCTTGCTGATTGGCGTTTTGGTGTCGTTTGGTGCAGTTCTGACCTTGCCCGGTATCGCAGGTATCGTACTTACAATGGGTATGGCAGTGGATGCTAACGTAATCATCTACGAGCGTATCAAGGAAGAGCTCCGCGCAGGTAAGGGTCTTTCGATGGCTGTTAAGGATGGTTACAGCAACGCTTACTCGGCAATTATCGACGGTCAGTTGACTACTATGATTACCGGTATCGTTCTGTTCATCTTCGGTAACGGTCCTGTTCAGGGCTTCGCGACTACCTTGATCATCGGTATCATCACTTCGGTATTTACTTCGATCTATATCACTCGTCTGATTATCGATGCACTGATCAAGAAGGGTAAGAACGTTAAGTTCTCGTACAAGTGGTCGGAGAATCTGTTGGCTAACGCTAACTTCGATTTCATCGGCAAGCGCAAGATCGCTTACATCGTTTCGGGTACTCTGCTCGTTCTGTCGATTGCATCGTTTGCAATTCGCGGCTTCAATATGGGCGTTGAGTTCACCGGTGGTCGTGCTTACGTAGTTCGTTTCGATCAGAATGTATCGGCTGATGAGGTTCGTTCGGCATTGGAGAACGCATTCCCCGGTGATGCAAGCAGCGTCAGCTTGGAGGTTAAGCAGTATGGTGATGAGAACCAGATGCGTATCGTAACCCAGTACAAGTATGACGACACCTCGGAGGAGGCAACCGCAGAGGTTGATCAGTTGCTCTATGAGAACTTGAAGGGTCTTTACTCGTACGAGATCACTCTTGATGGTTTCACCAGCACGCAGACTGACCAGAACGGTATCATCTCGGCTGATAAGATCGGTCCTTCGATCGCACGCGATATGACTCGTTCGGCATTTATGGCAGTTATCTTCTCGCTGATTGCAATCGCTCTCTATATCATTATGCGATTCAAGAAGTGGCAGTGGGGTATGGGTGCAGTTGTTTCGCTGACTCACAATGCTCTGTTGGTAATGGGTCTGTTCTCGTTGCTGTATGGTTTGCTGCCCTTCGCATTGGAGATCAACCAGTCGTTCATCGCAGCGATCCTGACTATCATCGGTTACTCGATCAATGATACCGTGGTTATCTTCGACCGTATCCGTGAGTACCAGGTTCTCTATCCCAAGCGTGAGATTGGTGAGAACATCAACAAGGCAATCAACTCGACTCTGTCGCGTACGTTGAACACCTCGGGTACTACCTTCGTAACCCTGTTGGCAATCTTCCTGTTCGGTGGTGAGACTATCCGTGGTTTCGTCTTCGCTCTGATCTTCGGTATCATCGTAGGTACCTACTCGTCGGTATTCGTTGCAACTCCCGTTGCTTACGAGATGATGACCAAGGGTAAGAATAAGAAGAATTAATCTTCCGAAAGGATTAAAACGATAAAAGAAGGCCCGTAAATCGTTGCGGGTCTTCTTTTTTTTGTGTAGTTTTGCGGAAATGAAATCAGTAAATTAGAGATGGGCTTTATTCATATCGGCATAATCGATGTTATCGACATCCTTTTGGTGGCATTGATGCTCTACTACTTGTATCGCGTAACGCGAGGCACGAGTGCATTCAGCATTATTCTGGGAGTTGTGATGCTCTATCTGATGTATATCGTGGTGCGTGCGCTCAATATGGAACTTCTTTCGGGCATTTTAGGGCAGTTTATCGGCGTGGGTATCATCGCTGTCGTTGTGATTTTCCAGCCCGAAATTCGCCGTTTCTTGCAGATGCTTGGTCTGCAACAGAACCATAGCCTTTCGCGATTGTTTGGCCGAGAAAATAACGATAGTGACCTCGATATCGATTCGTTGGTAAAGGCTTGTGTCGATATGTCGGCAACGAAGACGGGTGCCCTAATAGTTCTGCAACAGACCAGCGATTTGAGCCTTATGGCCGAAGGTGGTATTGCGGTCGATGCGAAGGTGTCGTCGTCGCTGTTGGAGAATCTGTTCTTTAAGAATTCGCCGTTGCATGATGGCGCAATTATAATCAATCGTAATCGTGTTGTTGCGGCGCGTTGTATCTTGCCTTCGACCCAATCACAGGTACCCAAGTCGTATGGCACACGCCACCGCGCCGCATTGGGTATGAGCGAGGTGTCGGATGCAATTATTCTGGTTGTTTCGGAGGAGACGGGTGCTCTTTCGATTGCGCAGGGTGGTGTTATTCAGCGCGATATAGAGCCTGATAAGTTTAAGTCGGTGCTGATTAAACGCCTCAATATGAATGTAGAGCGCACGCGCTCGGCTGATCGTTTCTTCCGTCGTTTTAAGCGTAATCAGCAGCAACCAAATTAGTTTTGGAATATGTATGGTGATAAATAAAACATCCCGCTTCATTGAAGCGGGATGTTTTTGTTGATACAGAGCCTTTCGGCCCGAATGATTAGTGGCAGCAGCCGTCGTTGCAACCGCAACCATCGCCGCACTCGTCGCCGCAGCTGTCGTGCTCACAGCCGCAACCGCAGCCACCCTTCGGAGCCAGATCCTCGGGCTGTACGTCGCGTACGCCTACGACCTTAACCTCAAAGTTGAGCACCTTGCCGGCCATCGGGTGGTTGAAGTCCATCTTTACGGTCTCCTCTGCCACCTCACGGATGGTGCCGAGCATACGGTTGCCCTGGTTATCGCTCATAGGTACCTGATTGCCAACGAACAACATCTCATCAGCGATCTTGCCATCGATCATAAATATATTCTTGGGCAGATCAACGATAGCCTCTGCAATCACCTCACCGTAGCCATCTTTGGGCTGGAGGGTAAAAGCGACCTCATCGCCAACCTCTTTACCGAGGATAGCCTCTTCGAATTTGGGAAGCAACATACCCGTACCGAAAATGAATTCGAGGGGATGTTCGGGATGCGACTGGTCAGCGATCTGACCATCAACGGTCAGTTTGTAATCTACCGCTACGAATTTGTTCTGTTCTACTTTCATCGTTTTGTGTTGTTTATTAAAAGTTTGTAATCTCTGTTTAAGTCTTGACCTTGAGCGCGACGTTCCGTCGCGTTTGCAATTCTGACCCACCCCCAAACCCCCCGCCTCAGGCAGGGGCTTAGCCGCTTACGCGGCGGGTTGCGAGCCAATCGGTCGTTGCAAAGTTAATCTACTTTTCTGTATTTACCAGATAAATTAGTTGCCTATCCAATTTCAATTCCTCAAATCGTAATTCTCAATTGTGAATTGTGAATTGTGAATTGTGAATTGTGAATCAAGTCCTTACAACTCCTTGCAAGTGCAAACCAAGTTGCGGTCGCCAAAGCCGTTGTCGATCTTCGATACGTAGGGGAAGAACTTGCTCTGCTTTACCCATTCGAGCGGGAATACTGCCTGCTCGCGGGTGTAGGGGTGCGACCACTCGCCTGCCAACTCAACAGCCGTATGCGGTGCATTGACGATCGGGTTGTCGGTGGTGTTACCACTCTCTGCCACAGCCTCGCACTCACGCTTAATCGAGATCATAGCCTCAATAAAGCGATCCATCTCGGCCTTCGGTTCACTCTCTGTAGGCTCGATCATAAACGTATCGTGCACGGGGAACGAGAGGGTAGGAGCGTGGAAACCGTAGTCCATCAAACGACGAGCCATATCGCCCGTATCAACGCCATAGAGCTTCTTGAACTCGTGCAGGTCGAGGATCATCTCATGTCCTACGCGGCCATTCTCGCCCGTATAATAGGTGCGGAACTCTTTCGACAGTGCTGCCGACATATAGTTAGCATTGACGATTGCCATTTCGGTAGCCTCACGCAGACCGCTCTCACCGAGCATCTTGATATAGCCGTAGGTGATAGGCAACAACATTGCGCTGCCCCAGGGAGCCGACGAAACTGCCGTAATGCCCTCTTCGCCACCGGTCTCAACCAACGAATGCGAGGGGAGGAACTTCGCCAAATGTGCCGCCACGCAGATCGGACCAACGCCCGGACCACCGCCACCGTGAGGCATTGCGAAGGTCTTGTGGAGGTTCAGGTGGCAAACGTCGGCACCAATGTAGCCGGGATTGGTCAAACCTACCTGTGCGTTCATGTTTGCACCGTCCATATATACCTGACCGCCAGCGTCATGCACTGCATCGACGATCTCGCGGATGCGGCTCTCAAATACGCCGTGAGTCGAGGGATAGGTAACCATCAAACCGCACAACTCACTGCTGTACTGCTCGGCCTTTGCCTTCAAATCTTCAACATCGATATTGCCATTTGCATCGCACGCTACCGTTACGATCTTCATACCTGCCATTGCGGCCGATGCGGGGTTGGTACCGTGTGCCGATGCGGGAATCAGTACGATGTTGCGGTAGCCTTGACCACGATGCTGGTGATATGCACGAATGACCATCAGGCCTGCATACTCACCAGCAGCACCCGAATTGGGCTGCAACGAACAAGCGGCAAAGCCTGTAATAGTTGCTAAATCGTTCTCCAAGTCCTCGATCATCATCTTGTAACCCTCGACCTGATCTGCAGGAGTGAAGGGGTGAACATCAGCAAAGCCCGAAAGACTTAACGGCTGCATAATTGCGGCTGCGTTCAGTTTCATTGTGCATGAACCGAGCGATATCATGCTGTCAGCCAACGAGATATCACGGTGTTCCAAACGCTTGATATAACGCATCAAATCGCTTTCGCAACGATATTTATTGAATACCGGCTCGGTCAGAATCGCGCTCTCGCGTGCCAATTCAGCGGGGTAGTAGCACTTGCTTGCTGCCTTTACCGACTTGGGAGCTTTGCGACCCTTTGCCAACGCGAAGATCTCAACCACGGTTGCAATCTCCTCGTCGGTTGTAACCTCGTCGAAGCTCATACGTACGCCACCCGAAGCGGGGTAGAAGAAGTTGATGCCACGCTCCAAAGCCAACGACTGAACAACCGCAGCATCTACGTCTGTTACCTCGATTGTGTCGAAGAACGAACGGTGCAACAGCGTGCAACCCAAAGCCTCCAAAGCCTCGGCAACGGTTGCGGCAGCAGAATGGATGTGCTCGGCAATGCGACGCAGACCCTCGGCACCGTGATAAACAGCATAGAAACCGACCATCGAGGCCATCAATGCCGATGCGGTACAGATGTTCGATGTTGCGCGCTCACGCTTGATATGTTGCTCGCGCATTTGCAGAGCCATACGCAGAGCCTTGTTGCCCAAACGATCGACGCTGACGCCGATGATTCGACCCGGCATATTGCGCTTAAACTCCTCACGTGTAGCCATATAGCCTGCGCTCGGACCGCCGAATCCCATCGGTGTACCCATACGCTGTGTGCCACCAACGGCGATATCTGCGCCCCACTCTGCGGGAGCTTTCAGCAGTACGAGCGACATCAAATCGCTAACAGCCGTAACCAATGCGCCGGCCTCGTGTGCCTTTGCGGTGAAGTTCTCGTAGTTGCGAACTTCGCCATCTGCGGCGGGATATTGTACCATTGCGCCGAA
This sequence comes from Rikenellaceae bacterium, assembly GCA_017425655.1. Lineage (GTDB taxonomy): Bacteria > Bacteroidota > Bacteroidia > Bacteroidales > Rikenellaceae > Alistipes. Next base: position 26,095 of record JAFPAT010000013.1, read on the forward strand.
CTCGCGACCGGTGAATTCATATTCGTCAAAATTGTCGCAAATAATCTCGATACCGAAGGGCTCGCTACGAGTGAGCAGTACGTCCATTGTCTGTGGGAAGAGCTTCTCATCGACAAACAGAGCATTGCGACCCTGCTTTACAGCCTCTCGCGAACGCAATGCAAACATCATAAGCATAGCCTCTGCCGCAGCGGTTGCCTCGTCAAGCAGTGAGCAGTTGCCGATCTGCATACCTGTCAGCGAGATGATTGCGGTCTGGTAGTTCAGCAGAGCCTCCAAACGACCCTGCGAGATCTCGGCCTGATAGGGCGTATAAGAGGTGTACCAAGCGGGATTCTCGAATACGTTGCGCGAAATTGCAGCGGGTACGGCTGAAGGGTAGTAACCCATGCCGATAAACGAACGCAGGGGGCGATTGCGTTCAGCGAGCGAACGAATCAACTGTGCGAATTGGAATTCGCTCATACCCTCTTTGGGTAGAGCGAGGGGCTTGCGCAGACGAATCGACTGCGGAATTACTTGCGAAATAAGCTCTTCGCGGCTCTCGACACCGATAACGTCGAGCATCTCTTTGAGTTGTGTAGCATCCGGGCCGATGTGGCGTGATGCAAATCTATCGAATGACATAGATATAATGAGTGTTAAAATTTTGCAATAATTAACAAAGTACGATACAAATTTACCTAATTTTTTTCGGTTTGTATCGTACTTTGTCAAAAATCTTACGCGCGCGAGTCGTTTTTACTACATTTGCCACGAAGGTTTCGGCTCTTTGCCCTTTTGGAGTTGTTGCCAGAATTTGCGCAGACGATCTACCTGTGTATGGAACAGCTCCTCATTCATCATAATAACGTATGCATTGAGAGCCGAGTGGAGGTAGTTTATCGTCGTAACTGCATATTCGGGCTTAATACCTTCTCTTTGAGCAAATTTAATACTCAACGTAATTTGATTCTCGACCATCTTTTCAACCAAATCGATAACTTTGTGGCTATATCCAGGGTGCAATACCGATTGGACAACAAAGCGGTCATACATTATATTTTTGGTCGTCAGTTTCTCTACATTGTCGATATATTCGATAAATGTCATATTCTCATCTTCATGCATCACTTCGAGTTCATCGATAAGCGACTGATAGTAGAAACGGATGGTGTCGATAACGATCTGGTCGCGGCTCTCGAACATCTCATAGATGAACGACGAACTGATGCCCGACTCGATAATCAGCGAACGCATCGAAGTCTTATCGAGTCCGTGTTTGGCAAATGTATTCAGAAAACTCGTAAGAAGATGTTTTCTGCGTAGATTTCTATCAACGGTCATAGTTTTAGGTTTAGTGTTTTAGAGGAAGTTTTAGGTTTTGTCTGTTTTTATAAATGCTCAATAGTGGCTGTTATCCGTATTTACAATTAATACTTAAAACTGCTACCACCGATAAATTCTCGTAATATCGAGGTGGGAGGAATCTCCGCAGGATCGATCGGCAGGAAATTATCGAGGAATTTCAAAAGTCGCTTTGCCTCCGAGAATTCGGGAACTGTGTTGGGTACTTCGCGCAGCTTCGGCTCGATGAATTGACGCAGAACCGAAATCTCGTAAAACAATGAACTGTTGAACATTACATCGGCATTCTCCTGATAGGGGAAGATGTGTTTATCCTCGCCGCGACGTACGCTTTGCCAGCGTTTGATGGTCGCCTCGGCATTCGCGCCGCGAGTGTAATAGTCGCGTGTAATACGACGAATCAGGCGGTTGTCTGTTGTCGCAATACGCGAAACATTATCCATCGAAATCGAAGTGAGAGCCGAAATGTAAATCTTGAACTTCATCTGATCATCTACGTCGGCCGTGAGTTTCGGATTCAAGCCGTGAATACCCTCGATAACCAAAATCGATCGCTCGTCAAGCTGCAAAGGCTGTTCGTGCCATTCGCGCAGACCGGTGATGAAGTTGAATTTCGGCACCTGTACGCTTTCGCCCTTCAATAGCTGGTTTAACTGCTCGTTGAATAGTGCGATGTCGATCGCCTCTAAAGCCTCAAAGTCGTAGTCGCCACTCTCGTCGCGAGGGGTATCGGCACGATTGACAAAGTAGTCGTCAAGCGAGATTGTAACGGGACGCAAACCGAGGATACGCAGCTGGATACCAAGTCTTTGTGCAAATGTGGTTTTTCCGCTTGACGAAGGTCCCGAGATCAATACGATACGTGCTCCGCGCGAAACGTTAGCGTCGTATATAGCATCAGCAATGGCTCCGAACTTCTTCTCGTGGAATGCTTCGGCGATTTTGATCAACTCGCCACTTTCGCCGTTGAGAATCTTCGTGTTGAGCGATCCGATATTCTGCACACCCATAACCTCGACCCAATCCTTGTATTCGGAGAAGATGTCGAACATTTTGTCCTGCGGCACGATACTTTCGAGCTGTGAAGGATTTGTGCGTTGCGGTATGGCCAAATGGATTCCGTTGTAGTAGCGACTGATATCAAACAGATGTATGTAACCTGTCGAGGGGGCAAGCGCTCCGTAGAAGTAGCCCGCCATATCGGCCATACGATAGACATCGGCAAAAAGGCGCGGGCGAGTATGTAGCAGAGCTATTTTATCCTCGAACCCAAGCTTCGAGTAGATCTCCTCGACCTCGGTTGCGAGCAGATGCTCGCGCACGATAGGAATATCGGCAGCTATGATGTCCTTCATGCGAAGTTTGATATTCTCGATCTCGTCATTCGAGAGTTCGTCGCGACCATCAATTTCGCAGTAGAATCCTTTCGAAACGGAGTGGCGTATCGAAAAACTATTTTCGGGATAGAGATCGTGCACCGCCTTATGCATTATAAAGAATAGCGTGCGCTGATACACGCGCGTACCTTCGAAATGGGTGATGTCGATAAAACGTACCGATATGGGTTTGAAAATCTTATAGTTAAGCTCCTTGATTCGGTTATCTACATAAGCGGCAAGAATCGGATTCTGATCGCCCAACTGAATCATTTTCACAACGTCGAGCAGCGAAGTGCCGATGTTGACAGCTATCTCGGAGCCTGTGTTTTCGCAAATAATTTTTATGACAGGTGTCATCTGATTTTTAGTTTTCGGTTAAAAATGCTTGCTACAAATTTGCAAAAAAAAATCTGTATTTGCTATCAATTCACGAAAAAAATGTAACTTTGACGAGCAAAAAATACTTTTTTTCTATAAAAAACAGAGATTTTACTTATGAAACGATCGTTTTTTACTATTGTTGCGTTACTTGTTGCAATATTCGTTGTTTCGTGTTCACCGTCGGAAACTCGTCGTGTAGTTATCCTCTCGACAAACGATATTCACGGTGCGATTCAGCAATTTCCGCGCCTGGCTACTGCGGTGGCTGCGTGCCGCGATACGGTAGAGGTTATTATGGTTGATGGCGGCGACCGCTGGACCGGTAATGCCTATGTCGATAAGGCCGAGCATAAGTGCCTGCCGGTGATCGAGATGATGAATAGTATCGGCTACGATGTGGCAACACTCGGTAATCACGAATTTGACTATGGTCAGGAGTTGCTTCGCGAGCGTATTTCGCAGGCCGAATTCCAGGTGCTTTGTGCAAATATGGCTTCGTGTGGCTCGGAATTGACCGTGCCGGCAACGACTATCATTGAGCGTGGCGGCATTAAGTTTGGTTTTGTTGGTCTTGTAACCAATTTCGCAGATGGCTATCCCGATGGTCAGAAGAGCAATTTCGAGGGCCTGACTTTCTCGTCGCCCTTCGAGAAGGCTGTCGAATTGCAGTCGCTCAAAGAGCAGTGCGATGTGTTGGTGTTGGTGTCGCATCTGGGCGATGATATGGACCGCGTTCTGACAGTCGATGCTACCGAATATGATCTGATTGTCGGTGGTCATACCCATACGGTACTTCCTGAAGGCCAAGAGTATAATGGCACGCTTATTACCCAAACAGGCAAGAGCCTGAAAAATCTCGGCGTTACGGTTGTTGAGATGCAGGGTAAGAAGATAACCCGCCTTGAAAATCGCCTTGTCGCATTGGCTGATTTCGCCGAAAACGAGGAGGTGAAGGCGGCTGTTGAGGTATATTACCAAGATCCCTATTTGAGCGCTCCTATCGGCTCGTCGAAGATCCAGCTTTCGAAGGTGGGTCTTGCCAATTTTATGGCCGAGTCAATTGCAAAACGCTCGAAGTCGGATGTTGGCCTGTATCACTTTGGCGGTGTGCGTATTGATTCACTGCGTAAGGATGGTATCAGCATCGGTGATGTGTTCACTTTGGAGCCTTTCAGCAGTACGATCTATACTGCGCAGATGACCACCGACGAGATTCGTCAGATGATTATCAATAAGTTCAACGATTCGGTCAATCCGAAGGAGTCGCACCGCCCCGATATCAACCCCTATGGCACAAGTTATACGATCTTAACCGATGCCGAGGGTGAGGCTGTTGATGTTCAGTTCTCAACGCTTAAAGAGGGTCGTACCTACAAAGTTGCGATGGGCGACTATATGTACAAGAATTATAATTTCCCGAAGAATGGAGCTCATGAAGCAACGGGTATCCTCGTAACGGATGTTATCCTTGACGAATTGCGCCACCACTCGCCGTTGAAATATACCAACGAGGAGCGAATTTCGATCGTTGAGCAGTAGTGAGGAATTCATAATCCAAGATTCTCAATTAAGCCGCGTTTCGTTTGAAATGCGGCTTTTTGTGTGCTTATGTGTTGAAGATCTCAACTCTAATCGAGAAGTATGAATTGGAAATCGTGAATAAAATCTCGTAAATGGTTGTAAATCCGAAAAATAGTCCTTATATTTGTGCGCTTTTTCCGCGTTGAACGTGCGCGTGTAAGTGCAAACGTTTGATTAAGAGAGAGTTAAATTAATTTATTGTCAAACTTTTAACGAGTGATTGTATCACAAAAATTTTTATGGTAGAAAACAAAATGGTAGTCGCAAACGAGAATTTCGATTGGAACGCATTCGAGAATGAGCTCGATCTGTATGATCGTTCGAAAGAGGAGATCGCAGGTTCGTATGACCAGACCTTGTCGAAGGTACAGGTAGGTGAGGTTGTTGAGGGTACCGTAGTGGACATCAACAAGCGCGAGGTTGTCGTTAATATCGGCTACAAGAGCGAGGGTATTATCCCCGTAGGCGAGTTCCGCTACAACCCCGAGCTGACCGTAGGTGAGAAGGTTGAGGTTTATGTAGAGAGCGCCGAGGACAAGAAGGGCCAGCTGTTGCTGTCGCACAAGAAGGCTCGCCAGCTCAAGTCGTGGGATCGCGTTAACCTCGCTTTGGAGAATGACGAGATCATCAAGGGCTATATCAAGTGCCGCACCAAGGGCGGTATGATCGTTGATGTATTCGGTATCGAGGCATTCTTGCCCGGTTCGCAGATCGACGTTAAGCCCATCCGTGATTACGACTTCTACGTTGACAAGACTATGGAGTTCAAGGTTGTTAAGATCAACCAGGAGTTCCGCAACGTAGTTGTATCGCACAAGGCTCTGGTTGAGGCAGAGTTGGAGGCACAGAAGAAGGAGATCATGTCGAAGTTGGAGAAGGGCCAGATCTTGGAGGGTGTTGTTAAGAACATCACTTCGTATGGCGTATTCATCGACTTGGGCGGTGTTGACGGTCTGATCCACATCACCGATCTGTCGTGGGGTCGCGTAAATCACCCCGAGGAGATCGTAAAGCTCGATCAGAAGCTCAACGTTGTTATCCTTGACTTCGACGATCAGAAGAAGCGCATCGCTTTGGGCTTGAAGCAGCTGACTGCACATCCCTGGGAGGCTTTGAACGCAGACCTGAAGGTAGGCGACAAGGTTACTGGTAAGGTTGTTGTTATGGCTGACTACGGTGCATTCGTTGAGATCGCAGCAGGCGTAGAGGGTCTGATTCACGTATCGGAGATGTCGTGGAGCCAGCACTTGCGTTCGGCACAGGAGTTCATGAAGGTAGGCGACGAGATCGAGGCAGTAGTTCTGACCTTGGATCGTGAGGAGCGTAAGATGTCGCTCGGTATCAAGCAGCTTACTGCTGATCCCTGGGCAGCAATCGAGACCAAGTATCCCGTTGGCAGCAAGCACACTGCAAAGGTTCGCAACTTCACCAACTTCGGTGTATTCGTTGAGATCGAGGAGGGTATCGATGGCCTGATCCACATCTCGGATTTGAGCTGGACCAAGAAGATCAAGCACCCCGCAGAGTTTACTCAGATTGGTGCAGAGATCGAGGTTGTAGTTCTGGAGATCGACAAGGAGAACCGTCGTTTGAGCCTTGGCCACAAGCAGTTGGAGGAGAACCCCTGGAACGAGTTCGAGCAGCAGTACGCTGTTGATACCGTTCACGAGGGTACCGTTAAGGAGTTGACCGATAAGGGTGCAGTTGTAACTCTGTCGGAGACTATCGAGGGCTTCGCTCCTGCACGCCAGTTGGTAAAGGAGGACGGTACTTCGGCAAAGGTTGGTGAGACCTTGTCGTTCAAGGTTATCGAGTTCTCGAAGGCAACCAAGCGTATCACTTTGTCGCACAGCCGTCTGTTTGAGGAGGCAAAACGCGCCGAGGAGAAGGCCGAGAAGAAGGCAAAGGCTGAGGCAGCTGAGGCAACCAAGTCGTCGGTTAAGAAGATCAACGCTTCGGTAGAGAAGACTACCTTGGGTGATATCACTTCGCTGGCTGAGTTGAAGGCTCAGATGGAGAAGGACGCTGAGTAACATCAGCCGAGGGGGGGTGAGCTAAACTGAATTGGCAGGTGTAGGCTTGACGAGAGAGTATTGATTGTAAGACGTAGTAATTGCGGACGACAATGAGCTTTCGAGTAACCATACTTGGCAGTAGTTCGGCAAAACCCACGCCCGATAAACATACCTCTGCTCACGCACTCAATGTGCGTGAGCAGTTTTTTTTGATAGATTGCGGAGAAGATACCCAACGACAATTGATCCGTTATGGTATTAATCCGCTAAAAATCAATGCTGTATTTATTACGCATCTTCACGGCGACCACCTCTACGGTCTGTTTCCGTTGATTTCGACGATGGGATTGTATGGCCGCCGAACACCATTGAAGGTATTTGGCCCGAAACCGTTAGATGAGATTTTGGAGGCGCACTTCAAGTATTTCGATACGGAGCTACCTTATGAAGTGCAATTCTGTGAGGTCAATACGCGAGCCGAGAAGGTTGTCTTCGAAACGTCGTATATGACCGTTGAGACCATCCCATTGCGCCATCGAGTGCCTTGTTGTGGTTATCTGTTCCGCGAGAAGGAGCCTGAACTGAATATCGAGAAGTGGGCTATTGAGCGCTATGGATTGGGTATAGCGCAAATTGCAGCGGCAAAGCGAGGTGAGGATTTGATGTTGAGTGATGGTACGTTGCTCCCTGCGGCGGAGATTACATATAGACCATTTCGCCCGCGTGCGTACGCGTATTGTAGCGATACGCAATATTCGGCAAAGGTGGCCCGTATAGTGAGTGGGGTAGATTTGCTCTATCATGAAGCGACCTACCTCGATATTGAGCGTAAGGTGGCGCATCAGCGCGGCCATGCGACGGCATTGCTGGCTGCAAAGGTTGCGTCAATGGCGGGTGTCGGTAAATTGATCATTGGCCATTTTTCGGCGCGATATAAAGATGAACGAGTGCTTTTGGATGAGGCACGAACGCTCTTCGAGACTACGGAGTTGGCTGTCGAGGGTCGTACGTTCGAGATTCCAAAACAAAAATAGAGAGAATAGTTATGATTAAAACAGTCATATTCGATTTTGGAGGTGTCGTGGCGCACTTTATTCGTGAGGGTGCGGTTCGCCGTTTCGAGCAGTTGGGATTGGCGGATGCCGATTCACAGTTGGATCACTATTGTCAAAACGGTATTTTCCTCGAATTGGAGAGCGGTGCGATTACTGCCGAGGGCTTTCGTGCGCGTTTGAGCGAGATGTGCGGCCGCGAAGTGAGCCACGATGAAGCTCGTTGGGCTTGGCTCGGATTTTTTACCGAGACGCCGACTGCGAAATTGGATTATATCGCTGCGTTGCGTCCGCGCTATCGTACCTATGTATTAAGTAATACCAATCCATATATTATGAGTTGGGCTCGTAGTGCGGAGCTATCGGAGCAGGGCCGACCGCTGGACGACTATTTTGATGAGATCTTTGCGTCGTATGAGTTGGGTGTTGTGAAGCCGGACGCACGATTCTTCGAGCATGTTTTAGAGGCTACGGGGTCGCGTCCCGAAGAGACTGTTTTTGTCGATGATGGACCGCATAATGTGGAGGCGGCAAAGGCTCTGGGTATCCATACTCTTTGTCCCGCAAATGGTGAAGATTGGCGCGAAGAATTGACATTACTGCTTGATCGTCTGAATCGAGAATGATTCTGGAAATTGCTGTTTGAAAACGGCAAAATTGACCTGAAAATATGCGAACTGACCTGAAAAGTCGGCTCGCATATTTTTATTTTGAGAAAATACAATTTTTTCTTCTATCTAATTTTTTCAAATTTCTTTTATAATGAGTGATTTTGACGATAAAATAAAAATTTCGATAAATAGTTGCGAAGGTTAATACTCTGTATATTAATAGATTAATTGCAATAAGCGGTGCGTATTGGTGAATGGTTGAAAGTGAAAATGTAACTGTCGATTCTTTCTTAAAAGTTGTCTATTCGCTCATGAATTATTATGGTCTTAATTTTCAATCGTTTGCGAGTGCGGCTGCTGTATTTTGTCGGCGATTCTAAATTGTAACTATGGCGAATAAAATCGGCTATTATTAAGATTTTTAATTAATTACGGCTGAAAAATAGTGTGATTTTTTTTGTGATTTTTTTGTTTGTTTGAAATAAGTTGTGTACATTTGTTTAATTAATTAGGCACGTACATCAACCGCCTAATAGTCAGCTAGAATGAATGAATTTGGGTCAAGTATTTGATTCACAAATCGTTGCGGCTGCTCTTTTGGTGTGTATATGGCTTGAATAGTAACAAAAAGAGTGAAATTTTAACAGACAAAAATTTTTAATATAGCGGAGATGCCCGAAAAGGAATTTTTCGACCATTTGTCCACTTTTGAAACATTTAGCTGCAAACAAAAAACACCCTTAATAATCACTAACTAATTTTAATTACTCTATGAAAAGAAAATTGACTATTGGTTTGTTGTTCGCGCTGGCTCTGACAGTGTGCACAACGAATTTGATGGCATCGGAGAGTAGAAGCGAAAGCATCGAAATCCAGAAGTCAGTCAAGATTTCAGGTACTGTAGTGGACGCAGCCGGTGAAGGTGTCATCGGTGCAACCGTTCAGCAGAAGGGTTCGAGCAATGCGACCGCAACTGGTCTCAATGGTTCGTTCCAGCTTTCAGTACCCGAAGGCGCAACCCTCGTGGTTACGTACATCGGTTATCAGCCTCAGGAGGTTAAGGCGGCTCAGGGTATGACCGTTACTCTCCAGGAGGACGTTAACAAGATCGAGGACGTGGTGGTAACCGCAGAGTTCGGTCTGAAGCGTGTTGCCCGTGCAGTGGGTTCGTCGGTTCAGAACGTTAAGGCTCAGGATATCATCGAGTCTGGTCGTACCGATTTCGTATCGGCTCTTCAGGGTCGTGTAGCAGGTATGACCGTTACCTCGACCAGCGGTATGCCCGGTGCATCGACTCAGGTTGTGCTCCGTAGTATGACTTCGCTGTCGGGTAGCAACCAGCCTCTGTATGTCGTTGACGGTGTGCCTATGGATAACTCGTCGTTCGATCCCCAGAACAGCTTTGCTGTTGCAGACGCAGTTTCGGTACGTGATATGGACTTCTCGTCGCGTGGTAATGACCTTAACCCCGATGATATCGAGTCGATGACCGTCCTGAAGGGTGCTGCAGCAGCTGCACTTTACGGTTCGGATGCTTCGAATGGTGCTATCATCATCACCACCAAGAAGGGTTCTAACACCGATGGTAAGGGCGTTGTTTCGTATAGAGGTGACTTCTCGTGGTCGAAGGCTTATGGTTGGCCTGAGATTCAGGACAAGTATGCTAACGGTGCTTACGGTGCAACTAACTACTACTATCAGAACCGTTTCGGTGGTCTGATTCCCGACAATGTACAGGTTTACGACAACGTTCAGGCAGTTCTGCAGACCGGTTTCTCGCACCGCCACAACGTTGCTGTTAACGCTGGTAAGGACAAGATGTCGTTGCGTGCATCGGCTGAGTTCTTGAGCACTGACGGTGTTGTTAAGACTACTGGTTTGGATCGTATGACTATCCGTTTTGGTGGTAAGGCTGAGGTTAATAAGTGGTTGAACGTTGATGGTTCGGTTGCTTATATCAAGTCGTCGAACACCAAGATCGGTCGTGGTCCTTCGGGCCCGATCTACTATGCTTACTTGTGGCCTTCGGTTGACGATATGAGCAACTGGTTGGCAGAGGATGGTATGCATATGCGTCTTCCCGATTACTATATCGACGACGACCAGATCAACCCCTTGTACGGTATGTACAAGAACCAGAACTATGACGAGACTGACCGTGCAACTGCATCGTTGACCGCTGTAGTTACTCCTATTAAGAACACTTTCATCCGTGCATCGTTCGGTTGGGACTTCTCGGCTTCGAACTACATCGTAGCTCGCCACCCCTACTACTGTACTTACAACCAGACCGTTGTTGATTCGGATAACGGTGGTTCGTACAACATCTCGAAGAACAACCTTAACAACATAAACATCAACTTGATCGCAGGTTACCAGAATGACTGGTGCGATGGTCGTTACTCGTTGTCGGCACAGTTCGGTTATCACCAGACTCATCAGGAGACCAACCGTCTGTCGTCGTATGGTTCGAACTTCCTCGTTATCGACCTTCTGTCGCTTAACAACTGTACTCCTTCGACCATCACTTCGAAGAAGGCTATGACTACCCGTCGTCTGCAGGCTCTCTCGGGTCGTGTTGAGTTGGGTTACAACAACATGGCATTCTTGACCGTAGGTGCTCGTAATGACTGGTCGTCGACCCTGCCCAAGGAGAACAACTCGTACTTCTATCCTTCGATTGAGGGTTCGTTCATCTTCACCGAGATCAAGGGTCTTGACAAGTCGAAGTGGTTGAACTACTTGAAGCTCCGTGGTGCATTCTCGAAGGTAGGTAAGGACGCTAGCCCGCTGTCGATTGACCCCGCTTTGGAGGCAACCGAACTGTGGGGTGGTGGTTACAAGTATGGCTTCACCGGTCCTAACAAGGCTTTGGTTCCTGAGATGAATACTTCGTATGAGGTAGGTGTTGAGGGTCGTTTCGTAGATGACCGCATCAACCTCGACTTCACATACTACTGGCAGTTCTGCGATGATCAGATCGTAAACGGCTTCCGTATGTCGTATGCAACTGGTTTCGTACTCAACAACTTGAACGTTGGTTCGTTTAAGACTTGGGGTTGGGAAGGCCACATCGACGCTGACATTATCCGCGCTGACAATGGCTTCCGTTGGAACTTGGGCTTTAACTTGTCGCAGAACAAGTCGCTCGTAGTTGACCTGCCCGAGAACTTGAAGGAGTACTACAACGCTTACACTTGGAACTCGGGTGGTCTGCGTAACGGTATTAAGGAGGGTTATCCTATCACTACCATTACCGGTTTGGCTTACCAGCGTAACAAGAATGGCGACATCCTGATCAGCCCCACCAGCGGTACTCCTCTGACTGAGTCGGATTGGACCGTATTGGGCGACCGTAATCCTAAGCTGAACTTCGGTGCTACCACTTACCTGTCGTTCAAGGGCTTCCGTCTGAGCGCAATGGTATCGGGTATGTTCGGTGCAAGCGTAGTAAACGGTACAATGCGTACTATGATGAGCAAGGGCCAGAGCTGGGAGTCAGTTCGTCTGCGTGAGAACCGCCACCATGTATTTGAGGGCGTTCTGAAGGATGGTGCTGAGAACAGCGACAACCCGACCAAGAACACTATCGCAGTGGATATGTTGCACTATGCAGGTACTCAGATCTTCGCCGGTGGTGATGAGGACTGGTTCGAGAAGAACGTTAACTACTTGAAGTTGGCTGAGGTTCGCTTGAACTACACCGTTCCTACTACTTGGTTGAAGAAGGCTACCAAGGGCTTCATCTCGAAGGCTTCGGTATTCGTAGCTGCTAATGACCTCTGCACTTTGACTAACTATTCGGGCGTTGATCCCGTAGGTAACACTATGTCTGCAGCAGGTGGTGGTACCGGCGGTCAGGGTTACGATGTTTGGGGTATTCCCGCACCTCGTACCTATTCGTTCGGTGTAAACCTCTCTTTCTAAGCGAACATTAACAACGAACAAATAATACATTATATAATATGAAAAAGATATTTGCAGGTGTTATGATGTTGGCCGCTGTAGCTTTCACCAGCTGCGAGGAGTGGCTTGATGTCAACGTCAATAAAGATGCGCCTGACTATGTAGAGGCACACCTCTATCTTTCGGGTGTGATTCAGCAGTTCCAGGGTATCTATTGGGATGCAACCTATTGCACCAATGACTATACCCGTATGATGGCTGGTAACAGCAACTACTCGGGCCACGTTAACCCCACCTCTTCGGATACCGGTGGTGAGAAGTGGCGTATGACCTACTGGAACCAGGGTATGAACCTTGAGAACTTGATCAATCAGGCTATCGAGGCAGAGCAGTGGACTCTGGCCGGTATGGGTTATGCTATTAAGGCATTCTCGTGGGATGCTTTGACTAAGTATCACGGCGACGTTGTTATGAAGCAGGCTTTCGAGCCCGGTCGTACTTCGTTCGATTATGACTATCAGGATGTTGTTTACGATCAGGTTGCTGAGTGGTATGACACCGCTATCGAGTACCTGTCGATGGAGGACAACACTTTCTACGGTACCAAGTTGACCGGTAACGACTGGATCTACTACGGTGATAAGGCAAAGTGGATTAAGTTCTGCTACGCTGGTAAGATCATCCAGCTCTCGTCGTTGGCTAACAAGTCGAACTTCGCTACCGAGATCGCTCCCGAGTTGGTTGGCTACGCTGACAAGGCAATCATTACCAACGCTGACAATGCTACCGTTGATGTAAACGGTGGTGGTCCCGATGAGCCTTATAGCGCATACAACAACTTCTGGGGTACCGCTCGTGGTAACCTCGGTACTGGTTACAGCCAGATGCAGTATGCAGTTAACGTAATGACCGGTACTATTCCTCTGTTCGATGAGGAGGGTAACAAGGTTCTTTGCGAGGATACTCTGATCAACTGGGATAGCCGCTACAAGTATATGCTGAACCCCGTTCAGATTATCACTGACACCAACGTAACCGCAGAGGGCCACTGGGATCCCCGTGTTGTTGCTAAGTTGGGTTCGTACAGCGATAGCTGCTTCCAGAACATTGAGAACTTGGATTCGATCAAGCGTCATCGCTATTACAGCGGTTGCACCGTTTGGGGTCGTTGGACTACTACCAACCGCACCACTTTGGACGGTCAGGGCCGTTGGTTGTATCACGATAAGGCTCCTTATATCCTGATGAACGCTGCACAGATCAAGTTCTGCGTTGCAGAGGCTTACTTCCGCATGGGTGATAAGGCTTCGGCACTGCAGTGGTGGAAAGAGGCAATCGCTCTCGATATGGAGTTCACCGCTTCGTACTTGAAGCCTGGTAAGGCTGCTGAGGACGAGCTGAGCGTAACGGGTGGTGATAAGATCACTAAGGCTCTCTTCGATCAGGCTGCTGCTGAGTACTTGGCTGGTCCTTTCGTAGGTCAGCTGACTACCGAGGATCTGACTATGTCGCACATCATGATGCAGAAGTACGTTGCTCTCTATCCTTGGGGTTCGCCCGAGATCTGGGTAGATATGCGTAAGAACTTCTACGATGTAGAGTACACCGGTGAGTATCCTCACGTTGATAACGGTTGGACTTCGAACGAGCTTCAGCAGAAGCGCGACGAGGATCCCACAAAGGTATTCAAGGGCTACTATTTGGCTCCTGCTAACTTTGAGGGCTATCGCGGTCGTTTCAGCCAGACTCAGAACCTGGAGGGTGCACCCGTATTCCGTATTCGTCCTCGTTACAACTCGGAGTACATGTGGAACATCCCCGGTTTGAAGGCTCTGCGCCCCGTTCCCGGTAATACTCCTTACTACCAGTGCTCGATTCCTTGGTTCTGCTATCCCAATGGCTATCCCGAGACTTATCCTGGTGTAACTATCGAAGAATAATTCTGGGTAAAAGTTATTTAACTTAATAAAAGATTAAGATATGAAATTCTTTAAGTATATAATCATTGCTTTTGCCTCGATGGCTGCATTGGTTTCGTGTAACAAGCACGAGCAGATGTATAAGTGCGAGCAGGTTGATGCAAGCGAGAAGGCGCTCATCCAGATCTATCGTATGATTCCCGAGGCATCGACGACCGCAGGTCGTGTTTATAGCATCACGATTGACGACCAGATTCTGTGGCACGAGGATTACACTTACCTCGGTGCACGTGGTATGGTTCCCAGCCAGTCGCGTCATTACATCATTGATCCCGGTACCCACCATATGAAGTGGTTCCTGGGTGATGGCACTCTCTTCTACGAGACTGATTTCACTGTTGGCGCAGGTATGCAGGATCTGTTCGTTACCGATTTGGCTGCTGCTCCTATCGTAATCGACAACACCGGTGAGTATCCTTCGGATGTTACCGAGATCACTTCGACTTGGGCTTACATTCGTTTGGTTAACCTGATGTATGAGGACGAGAATAAGACTATTCCCGATTACAAGTTGCAGTACTACTATCAGGATCCTACCGACTTGGAGTGGTATCCCGTTAGCGATCCCGTTGGCTTCGGTGAGGCTGCAGAGTGGGGTCGTGTACACGTTGACCAGTTCGCTCCCCAGCGTTCGGGCCAGAGTGGTTCGGGTTCGAGCCGTAACGCAGATGATAACCGTGTAGGTTACGCTGTATCGAGCGGTTCGTGCACCGTTTACTACAAGGCTAAGATGATCGGTGCTGATGGCAGCGATCTGGGTTGGATGACCTACACCTTCAAGGGTGAGGGTTCGGCTGAGTCGGAGTACAAGGACTACTGGACTGCATATGTTGGTCGTAAGTCGATCCATGTTATGCGCGGTTGCCGTATTTCGAGCACTGACAACAACACTTCGGGTGCTTACATTAGCCAGACTTGGAAGTTCTAATATTTCCGTCTTGCCTTACGTCTCCGTTAGATAAAGATTGAAGAGACGTTCGGTTGGCCGCCCCAATTTGGGGCGGCCTTTTTTTGTACGCAACAATAAGAGGTCGGAATTCTTTGGGATGAAAAATTGACAATTTTTTTAGTATTGTTGTACATATATCGCTTTTTTTCGGTTAGTTGCAGATTTTTTCGTAAAAAAAGAGTACCTTTGCAGTTCAAATTATGCTCAAAAAGTAATAAAATAAATATAACTATTTCACTATGAACATTGTAAGAGAACATCACGAAGATCTCACCTCGCTTATCCGCGTAACGGTGAGCCAGCCCGATTATGCAGAGGCAGTCGAGAAGACCCTCCGCGAGTACAAGCGCAAGGCTAACGTCCCCGGCTTCCGCCCCGGTATGGTGCCTATGGGTATCATCAACAAAATGTACCGCAAGGGCGTTTTGGCAGAGCAGGCTTATAAGCTCGCCTCGAACGCTTGCTTCGAGTACTTGGAGAAGGAGAATATCGACTTCATCGGCGACGTGCTGCCCAGCGACGAGCAGAAGGAGTTCGATTTCGACAATCAGACCGATTTCGAGTTCGTATTCCAGATTGGTGAGGCTCCCGCTATTGATATCAAGCTTTCGGACAAGGATAAGCTCACTTACTACAATATCGAGATCTCGAAGGAGATGCACGACAACTTCCGTTCGAACTACCTGCGCCGCTTCGGTCGTCTGGTAGAGGTTGAGACCGTCGAGGCTGACGAGGCTTTGTCGGGTACTTTGGATAACGGCGAGATGCGCGTAGAGGATGCATACGTTGGTCTGATCTCGATGAGCGATGAGGAGCGTAAGCCTTTCATCGGCAAGAAGGTTGGCGACAAGATGTCGGTTAATGTAAACGAGTTGTTCAAGAGCGAGTCGCAGCGTGCAGCTATTCTTGGCGTTAAGGCAGAGGAGTTGGCAGAGATTAAGCCCGAGTTCGAGTTGGAGATCACCAAGATCCGTCGTTTTGCAGAGCCCGAATTGAATGAGGAATTCTTCAAGATGGCTTTCCCCGATGGTAAGGTTACCGACGAGAAGGGTTTGGATGAGTTCATCGACGCACAGATCGCTGGCGATTTGAAGCGCGATAGCGATTACCTGTTCGTTCAGCATATGCGCGAGATGTTGGTTAAGAAGGCCGATATGAAGTTGCCCGAGGCATTCTTGAAGCATTGGTTGTTCGTAATCAACGAGGGTAAGTTCTCGATGGAGGATATCGAGAAGGACTTTGCTGGTTTCTTGAAGATGTACGAGTGGAGCCTGATCCAGAAGCATTACGCAAAGGAGCTCGATTTGAAGGTTACCGAGGAGGAGGCTTTGCAGGAGGCAAAGGCTTTGGCTGCAATGCAGTTCGCACAGTACGGTATGGCTTCGGCTCCCGAGGATATGCTGACTAACTATGGCCGCTCGATTTTGGAGAACAAGCAGGAGGCTGCAAAGATCTACGATAAGCTCTATGAGTCGAAGATCGTTGAGGCTCTGCGCGAGCAGGTTAAGGTTTCGAACAAGAAGGTTTCGACCGAGGAGTTCGGTAAGATCGTTGAGAAGCTCAACGCCTAAATTATCGAACGCTGCCGCTTGACCCTGTCTGACGGCAGGTATGCCGAGCGGAAAATCTACTTTAAGACTCCGTAAGGATTGATTTTTGCATAAAGATCGGTGCTTATGGAGTCTTTTGTTACGATGACAATATAACAGCTTGTAACGACGACGATTATAACGAGTGTTACGAGAACGATATAACAACGAGTATATGAAAAACGAATTCGAAAAATATGCAATGGGCCATATGGGAATTTCGAGTCTGAAACTCCATAATTTCCAGTCGGTTGCACAGGGCTACGTCTCGCCTACGATCATCGAGGAGCGACAGTTGAATGTGGCTACGATGGATGTCTTTTCGCGTTTGATGATGGATCGAATCATCTTCCTCGGAGCTCCGATCTATGACGATGCTGCGAATATTATTCAGGCGCAGTTGCTCTTCTTGGAGTCGGTTGATCCCGATAAGGATATTCAGATCTATGTCAATTCGCCCGGTGGATCGGTTTCGGCAGGTTTGGGTATCTACGACACTATGCAGTTGGTTGCCCCCGACGTGGCGACGATTTGTACGGGTATGGCTGCATCGATGGGTGCTGTGCTGCTTGCAGCTGGTGCTGCGGGTAAGCGTTCGGCATTGCCCCATTCGCGCGTGATGATCCATCAGCCTCTGGGTGGTACGCAGGGTCAGGCTTCGGATATCGAGATTACGGCGCGTGAGATTCTGCGAACGAAGCGCGAGTTGTATGATATTTTGTCGTTGCATACGGGTCAGACAATCAAGAAGATCGAGCGCGATGCCGATCGTGATTATTGGCTTTCGGCCGAGGAGGCAAAGGCTTATGGCTTGATTGACGAGGTGTTGTCAAAGCGCGAGAAGCGTTAATGCGAAACAGATAGACAAAAAATGGGAAAAAACAATAAGGCATATAACGGCGAAGATTGTTGCTCGTTCTGCGGTGCGCCTCGTTCGGAGGTTGAACTTCTATTTTCGGGTCGTGCAGGTGCGAATATCTGTAACAAATGTATCGAACAGGGTCATTTGATTCTGCACGAAAACGATGATGAAAAACGTGGTCCGCAGAAGGTCGATAACCTCGATATGAAGGAGCTGATCAAGCCGGCCGAGATTAAGGCATTTCTGGATCAGTATGTAATTGGTCAAGATGCCGCAAAACGATATATGTCAGTGGCGGTCTATAACCATTACAAGCGTTTGGTTGCCGCTTCGGACAAGCAGAGCGATGTCGAGATCGATAAATCGAATATCATTCTCGTAGGTCCTACGGGTACGGGTAAAACGTTGATGGCTCGCACGATAGCTCGACTGCTGGATGTTCCTTTTACGATTGTCGATGCTACGGTGCTGACCGAAGCAGGCTACGTGGGCGAGGATGTCGAGGGTATCCTGACTCGTCTGTTGCAGGTGGCAGATTACAATGTTGCAAAGGCGGAACGCGGTATCGTTTTTATCGATGAGGTAGATAAGATTGCCCGCAAGAGCGACAACCCATCGATTACGCGCGATGTATCGGGCGAGGGTGTGCAGCAGGCACTGTTGAAGATTTTGGAGGGTACGACTGTGAATGTTCCTCCACAGGGCGGTCGTAAGCACCCCGACCAGAAATTTATTCAGGTCAATACGGCAAATATTCTCTTTATCTGCGGTGGCGCATTTGACGGCATAGAGAAGAAGATTGCCCAGCGATTGAACACTCGTGCAATGGGTTATGGTCGTGTGCAAGAGGCACAGATCGACCGTAACAATCTGATGCAATACATTATGCCACAGGATTTGAAGGCCTTTGGTCTGATCCCCGAGTTGGTCGGTCGAGTGCCCGTTTTGACCTATATGGAGCCACTTGGCCGTGATGCCTTGCGAAAGATTCTCACCGAGCCGAAGAATGCCATCGTGCGTCAGTATAAGCGTCTGTTTGAACTTGACGGAGTCCGTTTGGAGTTCGAAGAGGCTGCTCTGGATCTGATTGTAGATAAAGCAGTTGAGTATAAACTTGGAGCACGAGGTCTGCGTTCGATTTGCGAGGCCGTGATGATGGATACAATGTTCGAAGTTCCGTCGGATAAGGAGCGTAAGGAATTTGTCGTAACGCTTGACTATGCTCGTGAAAAGATCGAGCGTACAGCTGCCCAAACGGCACTTCGACAGGTCGGATAGAGCTCTCTGCAAGCGAAGTATCTGCACCGATCGACAGATAGTTAATAGATTGTCGAAAAATGATAGACGTAAGTTCTTTGGGACTTACGTTTTTTTATTATATTTGTATTTGGAATGTGGGATAATGGATTTGCATAATCCGTATCTGTCAACATACCAATAAGATATAAATATAATGCCAATAAAATGCCTCGAAATTGAGGCCGCGACGGTTAGAATAATATCTAAAAAAATATAACAATGGGAAGAAATCAAATGAATGCAGCAGCCGATAACATTCGTGTTTTGACTGCGGCTATGGTCGAAAAGGCTAAATCGGGCCATCCGGGCGGTGCAATGGGTGGTGCAGACTTTGTCAATGTACTCTATTCGGAGTTCCTGCGCTACGATCCCGACAATACGGCTTATCCGTTCCGCGATCGCTTTTTCCTCGATCCGGGTCATATGTCGCCTATGCTGTATGGTGTTTTGGCATTGGCGGGCCATTTCTCGATGGATGAATTGCGCGATTTTCGTCAGTGGGGTAGCGTAACTCCCGGCCATCCTGAACTTAACGTAGCTCGTTGCGTTGAGAATTCTTCGGGCCCTCTTGGTCAGGGCCACGCAATGGCTATCGGTGCCGCTATCGCAGAGCGTTTCATTGCAACACGTTTCGGTGAGTGGGCGGCTCACAAAACCTACGCTTATATCTCTGATGGCGGTATCCAGGAGGAGGTTTCGCAGGGTGTTGGTCGCTTGGCCGGCCACCTCGGTTTGAATAACCTGATTATGTACTACGACGCCAATAACGTACAGCTCTCGACAACCGTTGAGGAGGTCGATACCGAGGATATCGTAGCAAAATATGAGGCTTGGGGTTGGCGCGTTTTGAGCATTGACGGCCACTCGGTTGAGCAGATTCGTGAGGCGTTGAAGGTAGCAAACGAAGAGAAAGAGCGCCCCACGCTGATCGTTGGTAAGACCATTATGGGTAAGGGCGCTGTTGGTGCCGATGGTTCGAGCCGCGAGAATTTGGTTTCGACTCACGGTCAGCCTTTGAGCAAGGCTGGCGTTGATGTAGCCGCAACGATTAAGGGCTTGGGCGGTGATCCCGAGGATCCGTTCCAGATCTTCCCCGAGGCTGCAGAACTCTATGCAAAGCGTCGCGAGGAGTTGCGCGCGTGGGCAGCAGAGCACAAGGCTGTTGGTGAGGCTTGGAGCAAGGAGAATCCCGAGGAGGCTGCGAAGTTGGAGGCATTCTTCTCGAACAAACTGCCCGAAATCGATTACTCGACTATTAAGGTCGGCGAGGGTGTTGCAACACGTGTAGCATCGGCCGCAGTGCTTGGTGAGTATTCGGAAAAGGTTGAGAATATGATCGTTATGTCAGCCGATTTGAGTAATTCGGACCGTACTGACGGCTTCTTGAAACATACACATCCGATCGTGAAGGGCGACTTCTCGGGTCGTTTCCTCCATATGGGCGTTAGCGAGCTTACGATGGCTTGCGTGATGAACGGTATGGCTCTGCACGGTGGCGTAATCCCCGTTGGCGGTACCTTCTTCGTTTTCTCGGATTATATGAAGCCCGCAATTCGTATGTCGGCATTGATGCGCCTGCACGTTGTCTTTGTTTGGACTCACGACTCGTTCCGCGTAGGTGAGGATGGTCCTACCCATCAGCCCGTTGAGCACGAGATGCAGATCCGTCTGTTGGAACACCTGCACAATCATCGTGGCGAGCGTTCGATGGTTGTTCTGCGCCCCGCAGATTCGGCCGAGGCTATCGCATCGTGGAAGGTTGCATTGGAGGAGGAGCGTCCTGTTGGTTTGATCTTCTCGCGCCAGAATGTTGATGATGTTCCCGCAATGGGCGAGAGCCGTTTCGATGAGGCTATGGCGGAGATCAAGCATGGTGGTTATGTGGTTGCAGATTGCGAGGGTACGCCCGATGTTGTGATGGTTGCAAGTGGTTCGGAGGTTTCGACTCTAATCGCAGGTGCGGCGAAGTTGCGCGAAGAGGGTATTAAGACCCGCGTAGTTTCGGCACCGAGCGAGGCTCTGTTCTTCGATCAGCCGGTTGAGTATCGCAACGAGGTTCTGCCCGAGGGTATTGTACGTTACGGCTTGACTTCGGGTCTGCCTATGACCTTGCAAACTCTGGTTGGTCTTACAGGTAAGATTCACGGTCTGGATCACTTCGGATATTCGGCTCCTTTCAAGGTGCTTGACGAGAAGTTTGGTTTCTCGGGTGAGACCGTTTATAAGGAGGTTAAGGAGATGTTGGGCCGATAGTTTTCGGCAAACAATAATTGATGATAGGTACCGATTCGCGTGCGGGTCGGTACCTATTTAGTAATACGAAAAAAACTAATCAAGAGGTAATGCACAATCAGAAACCAAATGGTTGCCCATTCCACGCAGCGATGAATGTTGAGGGTGAAGCGACGGCTCGCGTGTCGCATCCGCACGATATTACGGGTGCTCCATCGGCTATGGCGGCACGTTTGGCTATGGCTGTGGGCGGTTTCCCGTTGCGCCTGCGCCGTCTTGATGCCCCCGACTCGCGCATCGAGTCGCCTTCTCCACCGATGCGTGCGCCGATACATACCTTCTTGTGTTTGGAATGTGGCGAGGCGATGATCGCGGTGGGAGAGGAACGACTTTTACTACACGCAGGCGAATGTGCTTTAATTCCTGCGGGTCAGTCGTTTGCAGTGCTCTACTATCATAATTGCGTCGGATATATGGGTGGCTTTGCTGTCGAACTATTGAGCGAAGGTCAGGTCGGAAATGTAATGCGTCGTTCGGAGTCATTGCGCGGTTGGAAGATGGTTCGAGCTACCTTCGGTGAGAACGAAATTCGCTTTGTGGCAACGATCCTCGAACGTCTGGATGCCGAGTGTAGAACGGAGCGAAATGTAGAGATTGTGCGTGCCTACCTCGCAGCATTTGTGGCTGAAATTGATCGCCGTTCGGTGGCAATGCATAGCCTGAAGAGTGAATCGGGTGAGGGGTTGAGCGACCGCTTTGTGGCGATGGTTTTCGAGGCTTCGGATCGTCGCGCGAGCATTGGTGATTATGCCGAGCGTTTGGGCGTGAGTGCAGGTACGCTCTATCGAGCTGTTAAGCGTTCGACGGGTAAGACCCCATTG
Source organism: Rikenellaceae bacterium (assembly GCA_017425655.1). Lineage (GTDB taxonomy): Bacteria > Bacteroidota > Bacteroidia > Bacteroidales > Rikenellaceae > Alistipes. Next base: position 48,158 of record JAFPAT010000013.1, read on the forward strand.
GCTTGGATTGACGAGGCTGTGGTGTCGGAAGCAAAGGCTCTATTGAGCCATACTGACTTGACGGTCAATGAGATCGCGGCGAGAGTCGGGATCCTTGATCCGAGCTATTTCTCGCGATTCTTCCGTAAGCAGGTGGGTTTGACACCGATAGACTTCCGCGAGAAGATGAAAAAATCCCACCAATAATAACTATCGTCCTATCATTTTGCGACGGTGTGCCGTACCTTTGTATCGTTAAAGGAGTATCCCTACTTTTACGATGCGAATAATTCTTACTATCATATCACTTTTGGCAGCGTCAGATCTTATTGCTACGCCTGCTGTTATGCCCATATCTTCCTCGGTCGTCTCTTCTGTTGCGACCGATACTACACATCTCGAAGTCGTTGAGGATGAGTTTGTAGAGGTTGTTGCTACGATGTCGCAAATCAAGCAGCAGGGTCTGTTTGAAAATAGCGTTGCTGCAACAAATATCTTTATGCAGGATGCCGAGCGTGAGAAGATTGATGATATGCGCTCGATGTCGAGCTATGCTCCCAATTTCTTTGTCCCCGATTATGGTTCGCGTATGACCTCGTCAATCTATATGCGCGGTATGGGTGCGCGTATTGATCAGCCTGCTGTGGGACTCTATATTGATGATGTCCCGGTGCTGAATAAAAATGCATTTGATTTCGATGTGCTTGATATTCGCAGTATTAAGTTGCTGCGAGGACCGCAAAGTACGCTCTATGGTCGTAATACGATGGCGGGTGTTATGGATGTGCGAACTCTGTCGCCCATCTTCTATACGGGTACGCGCCTTGCTGCCGAATATGCTACGGCTAATTCGGTGAAGGTCAATGCATCGCACTATCAGCGTTTTGGTGAGCATTTTGGATTGTCGCTTGGTGGTTACTATCGCCATACAGACGGAATGTTTACGAATGACTACGACGGCGAACTACTCGATTGGGAGAATGGTGGTGGCGGTCGTGCGAAATTAGAGTGGCATAAAGATGCTCTGTCGCTGACCAATACTTTTTCGGTCGATGCGGTCAATCAGGGCGGTTGGCCCTATCGTCTGATCGGCGAAGACGGCGAAAAACTTACAACGAATTATAACGATCCGAGTAACTATACGCGCCTCTCGTTGAGCGATGCGGTGCGAGTGGTATATATGGGTGAAAATTATGCACTTACGAGCGTAACTTCGTGGTCTTATTTGGATGATTGTATGACTCTTGATCAGGATTTTACGCCGCGTTCGATGTTCACTTTGCAACAGGCGCAGCGCGAACATACACTGACCGAAGAGGTGGTTGTTAAGTACGATCCCACGCAACGCTATTCAGCGCGATTTGGCGCATTTGGATTCTATAAGCAGCTCAATATGTCGGCTCCTGTGCGATTCAAACGCGACGGTATCGATGACCTGATTTTAGCAAATGCCAATAAGGGTATCCAGATGATGTTCCCTGACCACGCTATTCTATTCGAGGAGGATGAGTTCGATATTTCGAGCGACTTCCGCAATCCGACGTGGGGTGCGGCTTTGTACCATACTTCGGAGGTGAAATTGGGCCGTTGGTCATTTGGCGCGGGTGTGCGTTTCGATTATGAATCTTCAACGCTCAACTATAATAGCAATGCGTTGATTCACTATCGTTTTACGATGACAATGCCTCGATTTAAGGAGCTTAAATCGACCTTCGTAGGCAAGAATCGCAAATCATTCTTTGAGGTCTTGCCGCGCGTGTCGGTAAATTACAATGCACCTCAATTCAATGCGTATGCCACTGTCTCAAAGGGTTATAAGGCGGGTGGATTCAATACGCAGATCTTCTCGGATATTCTCCAAAACCGAATGATGAATGACTTGATGGCGGATTTGGGAGTCTATCTCGATCAGACGGGACCGAGCTACGATACGGCCGAAGCTACGGGCTACAAACCCGAGCATAGCTGGAACTATGAGGTGGGTGCGAGCTATACTCCAACGCCGAAATTTGTAGCCGAGCTATCGTTGTTCTATATCGATTGTCGCGATCAGCAGTTGACGGTCTTTCCGGCGGGTAAATCGACGGGTCGTATGATGACAAATGCCGGTCGCACACGCAGTTACGGTGTTGAGGCGACAATCGATTGGTGGCCGATGAAGAATCTCGATCTGCGCGCAGCCTACGGCTATACCAATGCTCGTTTCTTGAAGTATAATGACGGCAATAACGACTATCGAGGTCGCTATGTGCCTTATGCTCCGCAACATACGTTGTCTTTGAGTGGCGACTATACGTGGCATATCAACCGAACGCTGGACCGTGTGCGTCTGCATGCCGATTGGCGTGGCGCGGGGCGTATATATTGGGATGAGGCGAATCGGTATAGTCAGCCCTTCTATGGCTTGTTGGGTGCGTCGGTTGCACTTGATTTCAATCGTTTGACGGTTGAAGTGTGGGGGCGCAACTTGACGGGCACGGAGTATGATACGTTCTACTTTGTGTCAGTGGGTAATGCCTTTATGCAGAGTGGCCGTCCGCGCCAACTTGGAGCGAAATTATCGTTTGATTTTTAACCATTTAAAACCTAATAAAGTATGAAAATTTTTAAGATTTTTGCACTCGCAGCGATGATGTTCGGTATGGTCGCTTGCGACAACACTACCACTCCCGAGGAGGTAGTTGATATGGACGCTCCGACCGCCTATGTTGGTACAGTTTCGGTGGTTGTTGCCGGTCAGACGGTGCCGACTCCCGATAGCCTGATTGAGATCGTTCCCTCGCAGGACGGTAAATCGTTCAGCATTGTATTCAAGAAGATTAAGTTTGTTCCCGCGATGCCCGCGCTGGATATTACGATTCCGACGGTCAACTTCACGGTTACCGATGGTGCGATTAATTTGGTGGCTGATGGTATTATTCCTCTCTGTATGGGTGGTGAATTCCCCAATTATATCGTAACGGCATTGAAGGGTACGATCACGGCAACTTCGATCGATTTGTCGTTGAAGTTTGGTGATTTCGAAACCTCGTTCAAGGGCACGGTTCAGACTAACGCATAGTCGGTTACGTCGATCCGATAACTAAAAATCCGCTCCCGATCGGGGGCGGATTTTTTTGTTGCTTCATATCAAATTTGTAAATGAAATTGTGAATTGTGAATTGTGAATTGTGAATTGTGAATCTCTCTACTCGTGATGGTAGGGCTCGTTGTTGAGGATCGTGAAGGCGCGGTAGATCTGCTCGGTAAAAATCGCACGCACGATCTGGTGCGAGAAGGTCATTTCGGAGAGTGAAAGCGAGAAGTTGCCACGCGCATATATCTCCTCGGAAAATCCGTAGGGCCCGCCAATCACAAAGCACAGACGTTTCAGTCCGCTATTCATTCGTTTCTGCATCCAAAAGGCGAAATCGACCGAGCGCATCTGCTTGCCGCGTTCATCCATCAAAACTACATAGTCGCTCTCGGTGAGCAGTCGCATAATCGCCTCGCCCTCGGCTTTTTTCTGCTGTGCGAAGCTCATATTGCGCGTATTGCGCACATCGGGCACAATCGTAATGCCGAAACGCACGTAGTTTGAGATGCGCTTCTGATACATCTCAACCAGCGCGGCTACCTGTGGCGAGTCGGTCTTGCCGACAACGATCAATTCAACATTCATCGCGCGGACAATTATTTCATTTCGGCGGGCAACTGCCAATCGCTGTTCCACTCGCCATCGGCATCGCGATAGACGATCGGACGCTCATCGCCCTGTGCTTTGAGCCATTGATAAGCCTTATACATATTGTATCCATTGCCCGAATTGCCACCGAGCGACCAGGCGATGATGCAGGTGCGATTGCGGTTGCGCAGATACATACGACGTACGCGATCAACATACTCATTCACCAACTTCGGATCGTTAGTCGGAGTGCCGCCAATGGTGCGCTGGTCGCGGCCGCGCTCGACATTGAGGTTGGCCTGATCAACCACAAACAGACCCACCTGCTCACACTGATTGTAGAACCAATAGGGTTGCGGATTATCAACGTAGATCGTATTCACGCCACGAGTCTTCAATGCCTTTAAGTCTTTGAGTGTTAGTGCGCGGCTCTTTTCGGCGTTGTAACGTGCACCCTTGATTTTGAACTCTTTGCCATTGCGTAACAGACGTTCGCCATCGAAACGTGTGTCGCCAAAGCAGAGTTTAATGGGGATGTAATCGGTCATCATCTGACCGAGTTTGCTGTACATTGTGAGCTTGTAGAGGTGAGGTGTTTTCTGCGACCAAAGCCACTGATTTGTCTTGTAGATCGGCATACGGAAACGGACCGTATCGACACTGCGACCCTCGATCGAACACTCACGCATATTGTAGTCTTGGAGCTTGCCGGCGGGATCGGTTAGGTCATAGCCAACCTCCATAGTCTCGGTGTAGTTGTGCGAATTACCTGCGATGATATTCAATTCAAGCCAACCAAAAGTGCGGGTCGAGTCGGGCTCGAAACGAACGTCGTAATCATAGATTCGCAATTTGGGCTGTGAATAGATGTAGCTATTCTCGAATTGCGCACGTGCGTTGGCGTTGAGCGACGACGAGAGCAGAGGCTCACCCGAAGTTTCGACTTCGATTACGATACCATTCTGTCCGTGATTTACAAAGGGCGAAATGTAGAACTCCATCGGAGTACGAGTATCGGTCGAACGACCAATAAGCGAGTCATTTACATAGACTGAATATGCGCCGTGCGGATTCTCGATATGCAGATACATATCTCGGTTATTCCAAATTTGAGGAACTTCGAGTACCTGACCGACACTCTGCACCGTAGCGGTACGGGTCAGCGCAACGGGCGCGAAGGTGATATATTGCTGAACATTTTCGCGATTATCCTCGTTCGCGTTGCGACGTGTGTCGAAACTCATAATTTCGGAGCGAGCGGGTGCCGCTCCGTGGCTGATTTCGGAAGATTGTGCGACGGCATTGAAAGCGAAAGTTACAGCCGCGAATGCTAATATTGCAAAGTGTTTCATTTTCATTGAGTTGAGTGATGTCGCTTGATGCGAGCTAATAAAAATTTTCGTACAAATGTAAATTTTTTTTATCACTCGTGCAACATTTCGGCCCTCTCGAACGTCTATATATTGTAAGAGCGATAAAAAAGTGCTATCTTTGGCGCGTTAAATTGCACTATTTGAAAGAGATATTAACAATTAATAGATTAAAAATGAAGAAGTTGAAATTTTTATTGGCCGCAATGATGTTGCCTTTGGCATTGACCTCGTGCTGGCCTGAACCGAATGGTGGAACGAGTAGCCCCGTTTATGTAGGTTTGAGCATCTACAATACCGCTGTTGTTCAATCGACACACGCACTCGACCCTGTTAATGTAGCATTCCGTTTGAATACTCTTTTGAGCGACAAGCAGGCACAGCAGGTAGAGTCGATCCACGACGTGCTTACTCCTGCAGATGCTAACGAGAAGAAATTCCTCTTCGGCGAGCTGACTATGATTGAGGAGAACTACATGAATGTTGCGGGCGACTATCGAATCACCTTTGACGATGATAAGGGTCAGTCGGATCGTGCTCGTCGTGGTGCATTTATCATCTCGACCGGCAATAAACTCCTCACCGAGATTGTTGATAGCCAGGACGCTTGGATCATCAGCACCGATGAGAATGCCCTTCCGAGCTATCTTATAGCATCAACCAGCGAGAGCCTTTCGGTTGAAGGCTGGGCTTCGTATGAGATTTCGGCACAGTCGGCACAGGACAATCAGATTACTTATGTAGCTTCTTTTAGCGACTATAAGTGTGGCTCGAATCTCGGCGTTTATAAGTCGTCGTTGATGGGTCAGTATTCGATCACGCCGAATGTGCGTGCTGACAAACTCTTGACAATGGCCGAGGCTCGCAAGGCAGAGTATCGATTCTCTATTGCAATCTCTGGTCCTACCTTCGCAGCTTTGGATGGCGTAAATCAGACTAATCTGACCTATACCACCTCATCGGATGGTTATTGGCGTCCCAACTGCTCGTATTCGAACGGTGTGTCGTATCGCCATTCGGGCGAGGAGTTTGTATCTTTGGCTGGTAATTATGACAAAGAGGCCTTCCCCTCGTCGTTTGTTACCGTTAAGTTCTCGACTGTTACAACTGCAGATTGTAGCAAGGTTAGTGCTACGATCAACTACAATGGCGAAACTTACAATTTGATCTAATTGTCGATCAATAGGATAAGACATAGACGTTACGTGTTACGTCTGTTCGTCGATGAAAAAGGACCGCAAATTTCTTGCGGTCCTTTTTTGTTCGCTACGACTGTGCTTTGGAGAGAGTCGTGGCGACCCGACTGTGCGTTCCGTTGCTTCCGAAATGGAACGATAGACTATGAATAGACTATGAACATAGTCGGGTAGAGGAAAAGTTAAGGCAGATAATAGAAAGTGTTACGAAAAACTATCGTGTTTTAGTGGAGTATAGAATCAGGTGTATAGAATCAATAAATCTGCGAAATATAGCCGCTATACGACACCGTATTGTCCTCCATTGACTCAACTTCGAGAATGGCTGTTCCCGATGCCGAATAGATGTTAAGCGTGAAAATATAGTTCGAGCCGCTATACAGCCACGACGAAAAACGTACGACCCAACCGCCATCGGTCTGTACGGTCGTGTAGTTGCTGACCGAAGGCAGTATGTAGTTGAAAATGACGGGGTAATAGGGTGGGGTAAAGCCCTTTATGAAGGGGATATGGACATCAATGTAATCGGAGCTATATACAACCTCAAACGAAGGGTTATTCAGCATATGAAACTGTCCGGCAGGTTGCCGCTGCATCGAGGTTGGATTGAAGATAAAGTTGTGTGATAGAACGATCGAATCGATGTGGCGAATGTATTCAGCTGTGCGCTCTTCGCGAGCCTTGATTCGCGCGGCACGGCGTTCGGCGTTCATCTGTTGGCGATGCTCTCGTCGTTGCTGACGGCTGTCTTCCTGCTGCGCCTCGACCCAGAAAATGGCGATCGACGAGATGGCGGCAGCAATAATTAAAATTATCCAAAAACGTCTGTTCATTCTTTTTGAAATTTTGGTGGTTTGCAATCTGCTGAAGATGCAAAATCCCTGCCCGAAGTGGCCGCAGACCATATTCAAGCTACATTCATGCCCCATCTGAACAGCAATCGAACAAATTGAATGATAATTGAGCGAAATTAATGACTGTGGGGTGAAAAAAGCGGCGAAAGATTGGCTTTTTCAAAATATTTAGTGTAGCTTTGTATGGGAATTTGTGTAAAAAATTCGCAACCAAAACAATATTAACACTATAACTAAAATTACAAATTATGAAAGTATCTCACATTGAGCACCTTGGCATTGCTGTCAAGAGTCTGGAAGAGGCAATTCCCTACTGGGAGAACGTATTGGGTCTGAAATGTTACAACATTGAGGAGGTAGCTGATCAGAAGGTTAAGACCGCATTCTTTATGGTTGGTCAGACCAAGATCGAGTTGTTGGAGCCCACCTCGGAGGAGAGCACCATCGCAAAGTACATCGAGAAGCGTGGTCAGGGTGTGCATCACGTTGCATTCGCAGTTGAGGGCATCGAGGACGCATTGGCAGACGCAACCGAGAAGGGCGTTCAGTTGATCGACAAGGCTCCCCGCAAGGGCGCAGAGGGTTTGAGCATCGCATTCTTGCACCCGAAGTCGACCATGGGCGTATTGACCGAGCTGTGCGAGGACAAGAATAAATAAACCACACCGCAAAAAAATCAATTCATTAAAATAACTATGAGCGAAATTCAGAAGAAAATTCAGAAGCTTGTCGAGAACCGCGAAACTGCGAAACTCGGCGGTGGTGAGAAGAGAATCGAGGCCCAGCACGCAAAGGGCAAGTACACTGCTCGTGAGCGTATCGCTATGTTCTTGGACGAGGGTAGCTTCGAGGAGTTCGATATGTTCGTAACACATCGTTGCTACGACTTCGGTATGGATAAGAGCCACACCTTCGGTGATGGCGTTGTAACCGGTTATGGTACCGTTGATGGTCGTCTGGTTTATGTATTTGCACAGGACTTCACCGTAACAGCAGGTTCGTTGTCGATCTCGCTGGCAGACAAGATCTGCAAGGTGATGGATATGGCAATGCGCAACGGCGCACCCTGCATCGGTTTGAATGACTCGGGTGGTGCTCGTATTCAGGAGGGTATCAACGCTCTGGCAGGTTACGCTAACATCTTCCAGCGTAACGTAATGGCTTCGGGTGTTATCCCCCAGATCTCGGCTATCTTTGGTCCTTGCGCAGGTGGTGCAGTTTATTCGCCCGCACTGACCGACTTTATCATCATGAAGAAGGAGACTTCGAATATGTTCTTGACCGGCCCGAAGGTTGTTAAGACCGTAACCGGTGAGGATGTAACCCAGGAGCAGTTGGGTGGTGCAATGATGCACGCATCGAAGTCGGGTGTAGCTCACTTCGCGGTTGATACCGAGGAGGAGGGTATTGCAATCATCCGCAAACTTCTCTCGTATATGCCCCAGAACAATATGGAGGATACTCCGTTGCAGGTTTGCACCGACAGCATCACCCGTTTGGAGGAGTCGCTCAATGAGATCATTCCCGACAACCCCAACAAGCCCTACGATATGTACGAGGTTATCCGCGCTATCGTTGATAATGGCGAGTTCTTGGAGTCGCAGGAGTTGTACGCTCGTAACATCATCACCTGCTTCGCTCGTTTCAACGGTCAGAGTGTAGGTATCATCGCTAACCAGCCCAAGTTTATGGCAGGTGTATTGGACATCAACGCAAGCCGCAAGGCAGCTCGTTTCGTACGTTTCTGCGACGCGTTCAATATTCCTTTGGTTACTTTGGTTGACGTTCCGGGCTTCCTGCCTGGTACTACCCAGGAGTACGGTGGCGTTATTTCGCACGGTGCGAAGCTGTTGTTCGCATACTGCGAGGCTACTGTTCCCAAGGTTACCGTTACTCTGCGTAAGGCATACGGTGGCGCATATATCGTAATGTCGTCGAAGCACATCCGTGGCGATATCAACTACGCTTGGCCTACCGCCGAGATCGCAGTAATGGGTGCTAGCGGTGCTGTTGAGGTATTGCAGGCAAAGGGCTTGAAGGAGCTGGCCGACAAACCCGAGGAGCGCGCAGCATTCGTTGCAGAGAAGGAGAAGGAGTACAACGACAAGTTCTCGAACCCCTACAACGCAGCTCGCTACGGTTATATCGACGATGTTATCGAGCCGCGTAACACTCGCTTCCGCATCATTCGCGCGTTGCAGTCGCTTGCAACCAAGCGTTTGCAGAATCCCGCAAAGAAACACTCGAACATTCCTTTGTAAAAAACTGACGTATTATGATGTTTTTAGCAGTAGATTGGCCGAGCATCTTGTCATTTTCGCTGGTAGGTTTCCTGCTTGTGGTAGTGATGCTGATCCTGTTGGTCTTCATTATGAAGGCTATGGGTGCTGCATTCGTATCGCACAAGAAGGCCCAGCCGGTCGAGACTCACGAGCTGCGTGAGGAGGAGATCGCCGCAATTGCGACGGCTCTGAAACTCTACAAGAGCTCGCGCCACGACAAGGAGTCGGAAGTTATCACCATTCTCAAAATCAAACGTGCATACTCGCCTTGGAACTCAAAGATTCACGGCTTGACTCAAATGCCCGATTACAGAAAATAAACTTTGATAAACAGCAATGAAAGATTACAAACTGAAAATAAACGGACACGAATACAACGTAACAATTAACGCTGTAAATGATGCCTCGACCGAGGCAAAGGTCGTTGTAAACGGTGTAAATTACGATGTAGAGATCGTTGGCGGTACTGCTGCGGCTGCAAAGAAACCCCAGGTAGTATCGGCTCCCAAGGCATTGGGTCTGTCGGTAACTCCGACCAACGCACCCGCTTCGGCTCCTGCTCGTACGGCAGCGGCAGCGGCTGGCGCAGGTTTCAAGGTTACTTGCCCGCTGCCCGGTACTGTTATCGCCCTGAAAGTTAAGGAGGGTGATACCGTAAGCGCAGGCCAGACGGTAGCTATCTTGGAGGCTATGAAGATGGAGAACAATATCGACGCTGGTAAGGGCGGTGTTGTTAAGCAGATTCTGGCACAGGCAGGCGCAACCGTTATGGAGGGTGATGTATTAATGGTTATCGAGTAAGGAGGTTAGGTGATGATTAATTTCCTTTCAGCTAACATTTTGGACAGCTTGGTGAACTTCGTCGGTCAGATGGGTTTCACGGTAGGCAACTGGGGCAACTATGTAATGATTGCCGTATCGTTCCTGCTGATGTACTTGGCGATCGTTAAGAAGTATGAGCCGATGTTGATGTTGACCATCGCATTCGGTATGTTGCTCACCAACCTTCCGGGTGCGAATATGTTCCACTCGGAGCTGTTCGCAGGCGGCCACGTTCACTGGGATATCTTTGTGAATAATGCCGGTCTGCTTGACTACCTCTATTTGGGTGTTAAGTTGGGTATCTATCCCTGCTTGATCTTCCTCGGCGTAGGTGCAATGACCGACTTCGGTCCGCTGATCGCTAACCCCAAGAGCTTCCTGCTTGGTGCAGCAGCACAGGTAGGTATCTTCTTGACCTTCATCGGTGCTTCGGCTCTGGGCTTCAATGAGGCACAGGCTGCTTCGATCGGTATTATCGGTGGTGCTGACGGCCCGACCGCTATCTACCTGACCTCGAAGTTGGCTCCCGAGTTGCTCGGTCCTATCGCCGTTGCAGCATACTCGTATATGGCGTTGGTTCCCGTGATCCAGCCTCCCATTATGCGACTGCTGACTACCGAGAGCGAGCGCAAGATTCGTATGACTCAGTTGCGTCCCGTATCGAAGAAGGAGAAGATCATCTTCCCGATCATTATCACTGTTGTCGTAACTCTGTTGTTGCCCAGCGCAGCGCCTCTGATTGGTTGCTTGATGTTCGGTAACTTGATGAAGGAGTGTGGTGTTGTTGAGCGTTTGAGCAAGACTGTTCAGAACGAGTTGATGAACATCGTCGTTATCTTCTTGGGTATCACTGTAGGTGCAACTGCAACCGCAGAGGCGTTTATCAACTGGCAGACTTTGGGTATCCTGGTAATGGGTATCGTAGCGTTTGCTTGCGGTTCGGCAGGTGGTGTTCTGCTGGCTAAACTTATGAACTTGTTCATTAAGGATCCCAACAAGAAGATCAACCCGCTGATCGGTTCGGCAGGTGTATCGGCAGTGCCTATGGCAGCACGCGTATCGCAGGACGAGGGTCGCAAGTACGATCCTTCGAACTTCCTGCTGATGCACGCTATGGGTCCCAATGTTGCAGGTGTTGTAGGTTCGGCAGTTGCAGCAGGTATCCTGTTGGCATTCTTCGGTTAATCCGATCGAATCATACATTTTTAGAAAAGGTCGCACTCCTGCAAAGGGGTGCGGCTTTTTTTGCTCTGAATCGCCCGTTAATCTCGAATGGCGAATCTTCAGCCTCTCACACATCCGACCCCCTGTCGAGTGTGAAATTATAGTGCGTCAAAATGGCTAAAAATGGGCGCTGCGGCGATAATTTCGTACGAAAAAAGAGATAAAGCTCTCGCGCGATGAAAAAAACGCATAAAATGTTGGTTATTTGCGAAATAAATCGTACTTTTACACGTTAAAATAGAAGAAGCTGAATGGGGTTGCCAAGCTGGTGGCGAGCGATGAATGGAAGAGAATTCATAAATAGAGATCCAAACCGATTGCGGAACGTCGTAAATGGCTGACCCCTAACCAACTAATAAGAAATTATGTCAGAAGAATTGGAAGAGAAGAAAGGTGGTAAGATCATCACGATCAACATCGAGGAAGAGATGAAGTCTGCTTATATCGACTATTCGATGTCGGTAATCGTTTCGCGTGCCTTGCCCGATGTGCGCGACGGTCTCAAACCCGTTCATCGTCGTATTCTTTACGATATGAGCAACGAGTTGAATCTCTACTCGGACAAGCCGCATCGTAAGTCGGCTCGTATTGTGGGTGATGTGCTCGGTAAGTTCCATCCGCACGGCGACTCGTCGGTTTATGAGGCAATGGTGCGTATGGCGCAGGATTGGTCGATGCGTTACCCGCTGGTTGATGGTCAGGGTAACTTTGGTTCGATGGACGGCGACTCGGCTGCTGCAATGCGTTATACCGAGGCTCGTATGCGTAAGATTGCTGATGAGGTTATGGCCGATATCGAGAAAGATACGATCGACTTTACGCTTAACTTCGATGATACTACACCTGAACCGACGGTGCTGCCGACGAAGATCCCTTTGTTGCTGGTTAATGGCGCAAGCGGTATCGCGGTAGGTATGGCAACCAATATGGCTCCGCACAATTTGGGCGAAGTCTGCGACGCTTGTTGCGCATATGTCGATAATAAGGAGATCGAGGTGTCGGAGTTGGCAAAGTATGTCAAGGGTCCCGACTTCCCGACAGGCGGTATCATTTACGGCTACGAGGGCGTTCGTGAGGCTCTCGAAACGGGTCGAGGTCGCGTTATTATGCGAGCAAAGACCGAAATCGAGCATACCGCATCGGGTCGTGAGTGCATCGTGGTTACCGAGATTCCCTATATGGTCAATAAGGCCGAGATGATCAAGAAGATCGCCGACATGGTCAATGAGAAGAAGTTGGAGGGTATTGCTTACGTTAATGACGAGAGCGACCGCAACGGTATTCGCGTAGTGATCATCTTGAAGCAGGATGCGGTGGCAAGCGTTGTTTTGAATACGCTGTATAAGAATACGCAGTTGCAAACCTCGTTTGCCGTAAATAACATTGCGCTGGTCGATGGCCGTCCGATGTTGCTCAATTTGAAAGATTTGATCGCGCAGTTTGTCGATCATCGCCATAAGGTCGTTGTTCGTCGTACGAAGTTCGATTTGAAGAAGGCTTCGGAGCGTCTGCATATTGTTCTGGGTCTGTTGATCGCACAGGACAATATCGACGAGGTGATCCACACTATCCGTGCAGCAAAGGATCCCGAGTCGGGTCGTCAGGCACTGATGGAGAAGTTTGGTTTGTCGGAGTTGCAGGCTGCGGCTATTATGGAGATGCGTCTGCGAGCTTTGACCGGTTTGGAGCACGGCAAGTTGACTGCCGAGCGCGATGAGTTGCAGAAGCGTATCGACTACTACAACGCAGTGCTTGCTGATGAGGGTATGCAGATGCAGATCATCAAGGATGAACTGAACGAGATTAAGGAGAAGTACGGCGATGAGCGTCGTTCGGAGATTGTCTTCTCTGCCGAGGAGTTCAATCCGGAGGATTTCTATGCTGATGACGATATGGTTATCACCATCTCGCATATGGGTTATATCAAGCGTACTCCGCTGACCGAGTATCGCGCGCAAAATCGTGGCGGTATCGGTGTGAAGGGTAGTGCAACGCGCGAGGAGGACTTCATCGAGCATATCTACGTAACGACTATGCACAATACGATGCTGTTCTTCACCGAGAAGGGTCGTTGCTATTGGTTGAAGGTTTATAACATTCCCGAGGGCTCGCGCTCGTCGAAGGGTCGCGCAATCCAGAATGTTATCCAGATCGAACCCAATGACAAGGTTCGTGCATATATCAACGTTCGCCGCTTGGATGACGAGGAGTTTGTCAATAACAACTATATCGTGATGTGTACCAAGGACGGTACCATTAAGAAGACCAAGTTGGAGGCATACTCGCGTCCGCGTCAGAATGGTGTCAATGCAATCGTTATCCGCGAGGACGACCAGTTGATCGAGGCTAAACTTACGAGCGGTAATGCCGAGATTATGATCGCGGCACGCGAGGGTAAGGCAATCCGCTTCAACGAGAATACGGTGCGCCCGATTGGTCGCGTTGGCGCAGGTGTTCGCGGTATCACGCTTGACGAAGGCGATGAGGTTGTAGGTATGATCTGCATCGAGCCCGAGAGCAAGCAGGATGTTCTGGTATTGAGCGAGAACGGCTATGGTAAGCGTACCGATTTGGATGAGTATCGAATCACTAATCGTGGCGGTAAGGGCGTGAAGACGATCAATATCACCGATAAGACGGGTAAGTTGGTGTCGATTCAGGCTGTAACCGATGCAAACGATCTGATGATCATCAATCGTAGTGGTACAACGATCCGTACGGCAGTCGATGGTATTCGTATGGCAGGTCGCGCTACACAGGGTGTGCGTATTATCAACCTGCGCGAGGGCGACTCGATTGCATCGGTGATGGCAGTGCCCAAGAGCGACGATGCTGAAGATGTAATCGAAGCAACAGCTACCGAGCAGCCTACTGATCAGGTAGTTGCAGAAAGTTCAGCAACCGAGAATGTATCGGAAACGCCTCAAAATGAGTAAATAATTAACTAAAATTTATACCTTAAACACAATCTTATCTTATGAAAAGAATTCTTATGATGGTTGCAGCAGCGTTGTTGGTAGCTGCACCCGCCGCAAATGCTCAGAAGGTAAATGCGGAAGGTTTGAAGGCAAAGGTTGCAAAGGCTGACGCTGATGCTGCTAATGCAAAGAAGAATGTAAAGAGCGCAACTTGGCTCACTCGTGGCCAGGCTTATATGGCCGCAGTTGATGCTCCCGAGGCAAACCTCTATATCGGTATGCCGTTGAATATGCTCGAAGCAGCTATGGGTAAGGCTATCTCGAACCAGGAGGTAAAGAAGGGCTATTCGACTTTTGTTGAGTTGGCATATCCTTATGTAAATGTTTATCTCGATGCAAGCAACACCGTTGCAAGCTGGCAGGTTACCAAGCACGTTGTTGAGGGCGCAGCTGCAGCTGCAGTTGAGTCGTTCCAGAAGGCAAAGGCTTTGGACGTAAAGGCTACTCCCAAGGCTAACGAGGGTCTGACTAATATGAAGGATCACTATCTGCAGACTGCTGACAATATGTACAAGCTCGGCGAGTACAAGTTGGCAGGCGAGGGTTATGCAGTGGCTGCAAAGCTGTTGGAGGAGTTGGGTACTCCCGATCAGTCGTTGGCATTCAACATCGGTTACTGCTACGTTCTGGATGGCGATTTTGACAGCGCTCTGATCTATCTGGAGAAGGCAAAGGCTGACAACTATGAGGCTGATGGTACTCTGTACTATCTGTTGTTCCACTGCTACTTCAAGAACAATACCGGTGATATGGTTAAGTCGAAGGATACCCTGTTGGAGGGTGTTTCGAAGTATCCCCAGAATAACAACTTGATCGAGTCGATGACTATGTTCTACTCGCGCGAGGGTAGCACCGAGGATCCCGAGGAGGTATTTGGTCTTATTAAGGCTGCTATCGACGCTGATCCTAACAATGCTGATCTGTGGGCAGGTCTGGGCAACGTATATTTGAAGTCGGAGCGTTGGGACGATGCAATCGAGACCTACGCAAAGGTAGTAGAGTTGCAGCCCGAGAGCTACATCAACCAGTTGCGTCTGGGTTATGTATATTGCTTGAAGGCTGATGCTGCACAGAACGAGTTGTCGAAGCAGACCTTCACCAGCTACGAGGAGAGCACCAAGGCACAGGATGCAGTTGATGCAATCTATGGCGCTTCGCTTCCTTCGTTGGAGAAGGCTCACGAGTTGGCTCCCACCGAGGTTACTCCGGTTGAGCTGTTGAAGTCGGTTTACTATCGTTTCAGCTACGATGATGCTGATATGAAGGCTAAGTTCGACCACTTCAATAACCTCTACAAGGAGATGAACCAGCAGTAGTCTCTCGGTCGATAGACCAAAATTATATACGGGTCTGCTTTTAGCAGGCCCGTATTTTTTTTGACATTCGGTCTTACGTAGAGTTATCTTAAATAAAACTTCGAGATGATCAATAAAAAAACCGCCGCTACGGGACATAGCAGACGGCCTTCAGAGAATATTGAGAATATAAAGGGAGACATTTTTGTCGAGAGCTCTTGCCTTTGTCCTCATTTTGTGAATCTTTGTCTTGGCTCCACTCTCTTGTCCAAAACAGCTGTTTGGAACAATTTTGCAGTACAAAAGTATAAAATAGATTCAATATTCCAAAATATTTTCCAATAAAATGTTCGAAAGTTCTGCCATTTTGGTATAAATGACATACATTTGGACTTATCGGCATATCCGTTTTTGTCGTAGTTTTTTACTGCAATTCGGGTTTGCGGGCGTAGCGAATATTCACGAAGTTGAAACACTTATGTCGATTAGAAAATTCGATCAGTAGATATAGACATAAAAAAGACCGCTCCTTTCGGAACGGTCTTGAATCAAATCTTAATTACGATTGATTACTTGCAGATCTCGCTCAATCTCTCGAAGAGTTCCTCGAAACGAGCGCCGATCTCCTGACGCAGAGCAGCGTACTGACGCTTAACCAATACGGGGCTGCAATCGCACTTACGAGGCATTTTGCCGAGTTTGCCGGCAGCCTCGCGAGCCTTCTTACCGAAGGGGTTGCTAACCTTTGTAAAGAACTCGTTACGCAGAGCTACTGCATCCTTCATAAGATCGAAGATCTCCTTCTCTTTCTCGGGCTGATAGTAGAATGCCATATCGCAATCGAAAACCAGCTCCTCGAGCACGTAATCAATATCTTTTTTAAGACGACGTAAGTTTGCCATAAATCTGAAATGTTTTAATAGATTTTCACAAATATAGCAATTATTTTGACGCGAACACTCGTTTTATCGAAAAAAATTATCATTTTTTACCCTCTGTCGGCTTAATTCGTCGGTATTCCGACCTCAATCAGCTCGGCATCGATCTGTTCGGTTACTACACCTTGAATCATATGCAGCAGAGCATCATCCACCTCGATAATCATTCCGTTGCCCTGACAGGGACACTCCACGCCGCAAGGGCAGCCACATTTTGCCTCGTTGCGCGGAACGATCTCCTCTTCGACCACCTTCTCTTCAAATATTGGCTCGATCAGCGTGCGCTCCTCGACAATTGTCCCTTGTGCATAGTTTATCGCAATCTCAACACGACGCAGTGGCGGTAGGATATTCTCGCGCATATAATCCCATACGTCGTTCATCTTTTTGAGCGCAGCCTCTTTGGCATTATCCGAGAGAGTTGAGTCGATGACAGCCATTGCCCGCTCTTTGTGAGGAATGGTATTCGAGGCCTTGATCAGAGCCGTACAGTTCTCCCAATCTTCGGCAATACCTCGTGTGATGACGGTATAACGCGATGAGAGGTTATACCTTTTATCCACATAGTTTTTGAAATCTTGCGCACGTTGCGAGGAGAGTCGCTCGTTGAGTGCAAGCGGACCATCAGGAGAGGCGTAGCCTGTAATCTCGATATTAGCAATGCGCCGTGTCGTGTCGGCCATACTCTGTTCGATAAAGCCGTTCAGAGCGTTGAGGGCCTCATTGTTATCGTCGAGGTCGGGTTGCAAGCGTGTCAAATTAATCGAATAGAGCACCGAGTAATCCGAAGTATGCACATCGGGGACATTGACCATATAACGTTTGACCAAATAATCATCTTCCTCATACGTTGCAAGGATGATAGTATCGTTCTCCGTCGGTTGTTGATCCGAAGAGTTTGCCAAGTTGCGGGCGATTGTGGTCGAGCAACATCCCGCAATCATCGCAATCGACAGAATAGTTCTAAATGTTTTCACGTTCTTGATTGATTTATGGTTATCTGCCGAAGTGCTTCGCAATATTCAAGCCAAAATGGGCAGATAGACACTATAAACAATCTAATGAGCATCAAAACGACCGACGGGATTGCTCCATTACTGAAACAATCCCGTCGGTACTATCTTGCTTTGCGAACAGCCTATTCCGGTATCACTCGATTATAAACCAGAATCTCCCGAACCTTTTTCCAATCGACAAACGGACGGCGAATATCATCCTCATAGCGAATGGGGCAGCCCAATGCGCAATCGTCAATATATATATTGGCATGCACTTTTACCGATGAGGTCCAAGATTTCTGCTCCGGATTCTCATTGACAGCGTATAATTCAATACCGTTGCGTTCAAACCACGCAATAGCATCGTTGAGCAATTTCCCGCTACGCATAGTGAAGAGAATCAATTTATGTCCTGCGGCAACAAGCTCCTTCAAAACGGGTACCGCTCCGATATCTTCTCCGATATGAGGATACTCATGCGAAACGACTGTGCCGTCAAAATCCAATGCTATAATCATCAGTTACGTCTAACCTTTTCTCTTTAAGATTTTCTTACCAAACTTTTTCTTCGACGAGTTATTGT
Organism: Rikenellaceae bacterium; assembly: GCA_017425655.1. Classification (GTDB taxonomy): domain Bacteria; phylum Bacteroidota; class Bacteroidia; order Bacteroidales; family Rikenellaceae; genus Alistipes. The sequence goes on from JAFPAT010000013.1 coordinate 66,341, forward strand.
CATCATCGTCGTTCGAGTGATAACCGTAGCCATATCCATAACCGTAGCCGTAACCATAGCCATACTTGTAACCGTATGTGGTCTTCGAGTTTGCACCATTATATACGATACTCATATTATGGAGACGACCGCTGGTATATAGACGCTCGATATCAGGAAGCTGACGACGGTCAAGCAGACCTTCGCGGATTACGTAGATGGTCATATCGGCCAGACGATCGATAATCTGCGCATCAGCAATCATCATTGCAGGTACAGCATCGATAATAATATATTCGTAACGCTTTTTCAGCTCCTCAATCATCTGGTCCAGTCTCTCGCTGAGCAACATTTCGGCGGGGTTGGGAGGCTTCGGTCCGGCATAAATTACATCGAGGTTGGGATTAATCTCGCTGTTGAAAATTACATCATCCAACTCGGTATAGGTGCCTGCAAGATATGAGCTCAAGCCCTTACGATTGTGATGCTGTTCGAACTCTTTTGACAGAGTACGACGGCGCAGATCGAAGTCAATCAATACAACTCGCTTGCCTGTTGTTGCAAGCGACATTGCCAAGTTCGATGAAACGAATGTCTTTCCGGCGTGAGGATTCGACGATGTAACCATTACGGCTTGTATCTTCTTATTCTGTACGCCAATAAACCTCATGTTTGAACGGATAATACGCATCGCCTCCGAAACAGGATCGGAACTATGCTCTCGAACAACGATACCCTTCTCCGAGGTTCCCGTATGAAGAGGAATCTCTCCCAAGAACGGAATGCTTAAGTAATCTTCCAAATCCTTACGGCCGCGAATTGTTGTGTCAAGCACCTCCAATACATAAAGAATTACTAACGGAATAGCCAATCCAAGCAATAATGCTGCGAGGTAGATGGTTGAGGTAACCGGAGCTACCGGAGCATTGCTACCATATGCCGGATCGATAATTCGCGAGTTGCCCTCTACTACATTCAGTGCAATTTCATTCTCCTCTCGTTTATTCAACAAGTAGAGATAAAGCTCCTCCTTGATCTTCTGCTGACGAGTAATGCTCTGGATCTGTTTCTCCTGGCGCGGAAGAGCAGAGACGCGACCCAATGCACGATTCTCTTGTGCTCTGATATTGTCTAACTGAATATTGAGGGTTGCAATCTGATTTTCGATCGAAGCGATAATCGAACGACGAATTGCCGACAACTGACTATCAATCTCCTGAATCATCGGGTTATTGATGCTCGAATTTGCCAACAACTTATCGCGACGAATAAGGGTCTCGTTATAATTGTTGATATTGCTATTGATCGCTGCATCCGAAACAGCAACAGCTGCAGGAATCAGGTCGTTTGTATGGGTTGGATCAAGCAGATAATCCTTGATGAAATTAGCCATACGAATCTGATTTTCGAGCTGCAAACCCTCCATGCGGAAACGATCGCTCTCCGACATATTACGCGCAGCCTCCGATTCAAGGCTAACCATACGATTCGACTGCTTAAAGCTTGCAACATCCTCATCAACATCGCCCAACTCGCTCGAAATTAAAGCTAATCGGTCGCTAATAAAGTCTGCTGTGGCCTCCGATACACGCTTTTTATCTGCTTTTGTATCATCTTCATAACAAGCAATCAATGTGTTGATAACATCCTCTGCGCGACGAGGGTTGCTATCCATTTTGCTGATGGCAATAATTGACGAATTCTTGTCAGCTAATGCAACATTTACCGTAGCCAGATTTGCTGCTGCGGCCATACTGCTTTTGCTGACGTGGATTACGTGCCCCTTCTCCTTTTCGTTAAAGTAGAGAGTAGGATTGATAATTACCTTTCCAATTGGCGAATTGATAGTATCTCCCAAATGTGCCTTTATGACTTGCACCGAGGAATTATCGGTAACGCCCATACCTGCGAAATCGGTAAGCGAAACCATACTATCGGCTTCGATAGTCAGTGTAAATGCAAAATTGTCGGTTTCGTTATCATTTACAATCGAGAGGGCGACAGGGTTAAATCCGTACATATTGCGGGGGCACAAACCTACCTTGTCGGTGTAATTGATATCAAGACGCAGTCGACGCGCTACATCAAATTTTAATTTTTGTGAGCGCAGAATAACTGACTCGTTATCAACGCTCTTGCGAGTATTTACGCCTGCTACATCGCTAAACGCAATAAGGTCAGAGTTGCCACCTTTACGCGAGTCTTTAATTAATACGGTTGCTGTTCGCACATAGGTTTTAGGGGTCTTTTTAACGTAATAGACCGCCGCTGCCATACATAATATTACAGAGATGATAAACCAATACCAATTTCTTAGCAGCAAATGAATAAAGTCATTAAGCGAAAAGCCAAAAGTGGAATCTTTGGGTTTCTCGTTGCTCTCAAAATTTCTCAACTCTTCCATATTTAACACTCTCTTTTATTTCAAATTAGTCAGGGTTAATACTAACGAGGTTATCGTTATTGCCATTGACAGAAGAGATGTAATTGTCGATAATGTATTACGCGACTTCTGATTGACTGTCTGGTTTGCCAACTTGATTTCGGTCGGATCGACAATAATAATATCGTTCTGCTGCAAGTAGTAGTAGGGCGAATCGAATACATTTTTGGTCGTTGCATCGAGATATGCAATTGTGCGCTGACCATTCTCCTCGCGGATAACGGTAATGCGATCTTTCAGACCGAAATCTGTAATATCGCCGGCCATCGAAAGAGCATCAAAAAGCGTAACACGGTCCGAACTGATGGTGTATTCGCCAGGTTGACCCACCTCTCCCAATACATTAATCTTGAAATTCAGGAACTGGATATTTACAACAGCATCCTTGATATGTCCGCCCGAAATGAGTTCCTGCTCAATAGCAGTTGCTAATTCTGTGCGGGTCAAACCTGCGGCTTTGATCTTGCCAAGTACGGGCATCGAGATATAACCTTCGTCATCGACTACCTGGCCTTGAATCTGGTTACCACCTGCACGACCTGTGCCAACGCCCTGATATGATGTCATCGAGAGGTTGAACGGCTCTGCAAGTTCAACGTATCGGCTATTAACGGTAACGCCGAGAATATCCGATGGCTTAATTTTCAGTTCGTACTGATTTGTAATGTTTTCAGGAGCGTCAGCCACTGCATCTTGCAGATAGAGGACGCTCTTCTTCTGTGTGCCGCACGATGCAAATACCAGCGTAGCAACAACTACCAATAACTTCAGTGATTTCATGTTATATATGAATTCGTTATTAAACATCTAATTAACGTGCAAATATACTCTATTTCTTCGAAATAACCATATTAAAAACGACAAAAAAGCCCACAGACTTACTTTTGGAGCGTAATATTTCACAGATAACCCCTTTTGTCATCTCTATTGTGTCAAATTCGAAAGTGTGGTTTGTGAAGGGATCTGCCGACTGCAATTTTGCCGAAAGTGAAATAATGTGTCCGATGATGATAAATTTCGAACTTAAACGTTTGTCGATCGAGCGAATATTCCTATATTTGCATGTTATATTGATAAAAAGTGCTTAAACTTGAAATCAAGAGCAAAAAGTGCAAAGAGAAAATACTAACTAAATTAAAATCTATACAAAATGAAACGAATCGTAACTTTGTTGGTCGCAGCGTTTATGGCGACTACAGTGTTGGCCCAGCCGCTTGCGAAAGTGTCGCCCGAGTCGGTTGGCTTGAATCCTAAAATGCTTGCTGAAGCAGACAAAATGATCGCCGAAGCTGCTGCAAAGAAGGATTTCCCTGGTGCAGTATTCGCAGTTGTTCGTCATGGTAAACTCGCTCACCTCGAGGCATTTGGCGATAAGCAGTGGCTCCCCGAGGAGGCTCCGATGAAGACGAATACCATCTTCGATTTGGCCTCGGTCAGCAAGCCTACATCGACCGCTGTCAGCATGATGATTCTTGTTGAGCGTGGAAAGATTCGTCTGACCGATAAGGTTAAGGATTATCTGCCCGGCTTCCAGGGTTACGCAACGGAGAAGGGTGATACGATCGATATCCGCATCGCAGACCTGCTTACTCACTCGTCGGGTCTGCCCGCATATGCACCCGTTGCTACGGTAGTGGAGCAGGGTGGTGCTACTCCAGAGGCTCTTCTCGACTATATCAAGACTTGCAATCGTGGTTTTGCTCCCAAGACTCGTTTCCGTTATAGCTGCTTGAACTTCATTACTTTGCAGCACGTTTTGGAGGCTGTTACAGGTCAGACTCTGGCGCAGTTTGCACAGGAGAACATCTTTGATGTGCTCGGTATGAAGGACACTTCGTATGGTCCTATCACCAACGAGAAGACCTTGAAGCGTGTTGCTCCCACCGAGAAGCAGCCCGATGGTACTATCTTGAAGGGTAGCGTTCATGATCCTCTTGCTCGCGTACTCAATCACGGCAATTCGGGTAATGCAGGTGTATTCTCGACCGCCGAGGATTTGGCTATTCTCTATGCTGCTCTGTTGAATGGTGGTGAGATCAATGGCCATCGTATTATGGGTAGCAAGACCATTGAGAAGATGTTCTCGGTTCCCGAGAATGTAAAGCATCTTGGTCGTACTTTGGGTTGGGATTGCTACTCAACCTATTCGAGCAATAAGGGTGATCTGTTCTCGCCTTCGGCAGTTTGTCATACAGGTTATACCGGTACTTCGGTTGTTCTCGATCCCGAGAATGATGTAGCGATGATCCTGCTGACCAATGCCGTTCACCCCAGCGATAGTGGTCGCACAGGTCGTCTGCGTTCGGCAGTGGCTAATATCGTTGCAGGTGCAATTATGGACTAATCCTATTTTAGGTTGAAAAAACTGATTTTTAGCCTGTTGGCTCTTTTCTCGACCGTTTTATCGGTTGAGGCATATACACCCCGCGCGATCGACGATGTTCCCAATGTGAATGTCGCCGACGCGCGTCGTTTTACCAGCAATCCTGATGGTATTTTGTCGGCGATGGCGGTCGATAGTATCGATCGTATGCTATATGCACTTCGTAACGACAATACGGCCGAGGTTGCGGTGGTCGTTGTCGGATCAATCGGCTCTGACGACGTATTCAACTATGCCCATTCACTTTTTCAGAAGTGGGGTATAGGCGAGAAGGAGCGCAACAACGGATTGTTGATTCTGCTCGCGTTGGAGCAGCGCGAGATCCGTTTTATTACAGGCTATGGCGTTGAGGGAGTGCTGCCCGATGCGCTTTGCCGTCGCATACAGTCGCAGTTTATGTTGCCTTCGTTCCGTGAGGATGATTGGGATTCGGGTATGGTTGCAGGTGTTGCGGCGGTATGTGATGTACTGCGAGGCTCGGAGTTGTATCTCGGAGCGACCGAGGACGATGATTTTACGCTTACCGATGCAATTGCAATCTTTACCTCAATGGGCGGTTTCTGGTTGCTGTTGGTCTTGATTATTCACCTTTCGCAACCCAAATGTAAGGTTTGTGGCAAACGCAAGTTGAGTCGTTCAAGTTCGAGAGTTGTCGAACGAGGTGTTGATTGGGAGTTTATCGAAATCACCTATGTCTGCCGTAAGTGCGGCTCGACGCAGAGTGGTTTTGTACGCAAAATTCGCAATCACGGTCCGACCAATATCGGCGGTGGCTTTGGCGGTGGCTTTGGAGGTGGTTTCCGAGGTGGCGGCGGCTTCGGCGGCGGTTTCGGTGGCGGCTTCTCGGGCGGCGGAGGCGCAGGCTCACGTTTTTAAGAGATAGGTATAACTAAACAATAAAACAGACAATGAAAAAAGGTATTATTGGAATTGTCGTGGTGGCTGTGCTGGCCATCTGGGCATATTCGGGCTACAATGGCTTGGTCGAGAAGGACGAGGCTGTAGCTAACAAGTGGGCAGCTGTTGAGGCTGATTATCAGCGTCGTGCAGATCTTATTCCTAACCTTGTTGCAACGGTTAAGGGCTATGCCGAGCACGAAAGTTCGACATTGCAGGGTGTAACCGAAGCTCGTACAAAGGCTACTTCTGTTCAGCTCAATGTTGAAGATCTGACCGAGGAGAATTTGAAGGCATACCAGCAGGCGCAGGGCGAGGTTTCGTCGGCTTTGGGTCGTCTGATTGCTGTTGCCGAGAACTATCCCGACTTGAAAGCAAATGAGAATTTCCGCGATTTGCAGGTTCAGTTGGAGGGTACGGAGAATCGCATTTCGGTTTCGCGCAAGGAGTTTAACAACGCTGTGCAGACCTATAATGTAGCTGTTCGCCGCTTCCCTGCCAATATTTTGGCATCGATCTTCGGTTTCGATCGCAAGGCTGCATTCTCGGCAGACGAGGGCGCAGAGAAGGCCCCGACTGTTGAGTTTTAATTGAAATAGACATCAAAAACTAATAAACGCTAAAACATGAAGAAATTTTTACTCTATCTGTCGGCGGTGATGTTGGCATCGTGCGTAATGGTATCGTGCGGTGAGAAAAATCCCGACGGCCCCACTCCAACTCCTCCTGCTCCGTTGAAGACCGGCAAGGAGATTATCTCAATGTCGGTGCAGCCCTCGAAGAATGGTGGTCTGACCGCAGTTTCGACCGGTATTTTGGTTCAGGACACTTGGAATATTACCGTTCCCATTGGTTACGAGATTGGTCAGATGGTACTGACCTTCAAGGCATCGGAGGGCGCAAAGGTTACCTTCGGTTCGTCTTCGACAGAGGTCGTTTCTAACGAGACCAAGGTCGATGCATCGAAGCTGTTCTACATTACTGTTACGGCAGAGAATGGCCAGAAGAAGCAGTTCTATGTTGATGTTCGCAATGGTGTGGCTGCTTTTGACGCGAAGGTTTTGAAGTTTATGAAGGATTACAACCTCCCCGGTATGTCGGTATCGGTTGCCGATAAGGGTAAGTTGGTCTATTCGCGTGGTTACGGTTATGCTGATAAGGAGAATCGCGAGCGTATGGATCGTGGTCATATGTTGCGTTTGGCGAGTGTATCGAAGACCTTCTGCTCGATGGCGATTCAGCGTCTTATCGACGATGGTAAGCTCTCGCTGACCGACAAGCCGTTTGCCGATGGTGGTCTTTTGGCCGAGGATTTCCCCGAAATCAAGGCGGGTAATGAGAAGATCACGATCCGCAACCTCTTGGAGCACCAGAACGGTTGGAACGACAATGCTGATCCCTATGACCCGATGTTCTCGTCTGCTACCAATGGTATGACCTCGGAGGAGACTATCGAGTACGCTTTGAAACGCTATGGTTTCAGCGATGAGCCGGGTACGAAGTACAACTACTCGAACTTGGGTTACTGCATCTTGGGCCGTGTGATCGAGAAGATTACGGGTATGGAGTACGAGGATTATATGAAGCAGGAAGTATCTGAAAAGGCAGGTGCTTATACCGTTCAGGTTGGCTCGGATACGAAGGCAAACCGCAAGCCGAAGGAGTGTGTATTCTATGCTCCGAGTGGCTACAATGCTTATGGTAAGAATATGCGTCGTCTGGATTCGTGCGGTGGTCTGATCGCATCGACCGATGACCTGGTACGTGTTTGCTCGGCTATCGACGGTTTCGACGGCTATCCCGAGATCTTCCCGCAGTCGACTTTGGATCGTATGTTTACCCCCTCAAAGGCTTACAATCGTTATGGCTTGGGCTGGCGTATGAACCACTCGTCGCTGTTGAAGGGCTGCTGCTACCATACGGGTAACATCGCAGGTACTGCATCGTTGATGATTCGTGGCGGTGATGGCCACCACGTAGCATTGGTAAATAACTCGCGTACTTACAATGATGTTAATGGTCAGAGCCTCGATACCGCACAGATTATTCTGGGTGATGATCTGTGGGATTTCCGCTCGCTGCCTACCGAGGATTTGTTCGAGTAATTCGACGAACATATATATAATAAAAGGCGTAACGTTTTCGCGTTACGCCTTTTTTTATTTGCTTCCTCTGAATCGCTATCGCAACATCCGCGATGCGCGACGCACTCCTTCCACAAGGCGGTCAATCTCCTCGCGGGTGTTATAAAGCGCAAACGATGCACGACACATACCAGTTACGCCGTAGTGCTTCATCACGGGCTCGGCGCAATGTTGTCCGGTGCGAATCGCAATGCCCAACTTGTCGAGAATCATACCCACGTCGTAGTGGTGCGCTCCCTCGATGTTGAACGAACAAATTGCGCATTTCTCTTTTGCCTCGCCATAGATCCGCAGACCGTCAATCTCGCTCAATGATTTTGTCGCATAGTTCAGTAGGTCGCGCTCGTGTGCTGCGACTGCCTCTGCATCAAACGCTTGCAGCCACTCAATTGCGCGTCCTAATCCGATTGCACCGATAAAGTTAGCTGTTCCTGCTTCGAATTTGAGAGGTAGGGGAGCGAACGTCGTGCGCTCGAACGAAACGCGATCGACCATATCGCCACCACTCATATATGGGGGCATCGAGTCGAGTAACGTCTCCTTACCGTAGAGCACACCGACACCCGTCGGGCCGTAGAGCTTGTGTCCCGAAAATGCGTAAAAATCGCAATCCAGAGCCTTTACATCAACCCCTCCGTGAACTACACCCTGACATCCATCGACCATTACTAACGCGCCAACGGCGTGGGCTGCGTCGATAATGCGATGCAGATCGGGCATTGTGCCTAACGTATTGGAAGCCTGTGTAATAGCGACAATACGTGTGCGCTCATCAATCAGCTCTGCGAGTTTTTCGTAACACACCTCACCTCGATCATCAAAGGGCAACACGCGCAACTGCGCACCCGTGCGCTCGGCAGCCAACTGCCAGGGAACGATATTGGAGTGGTGCTCCATCTCGCTGACAACGAGGTTGTCGCCCTCGCGAAGGAACTTCGAGCACCAACTCTTCGCAACAAGGTTGATCGATGCTGTCGCTCCTGCCGTAAAGATAATCTCGGTACGCGACTCTGCGCCAATAAACGCACGAACACGCTCGCGAGCCTGCTCATAGAGGTCGGTGGCCTGCTCCGATAGGAAATGCACGCCACGATGAATATTGGCGTTCAATTCACGATGCAGACGGTCGATCTCGTCAATGACGCACGCAGGTTTTTGCGCAGTCGCGCCGCTATCGAGATAGATAAGTGGGCGACCGTGCACTTCGCGAGTAAGGATCGGGAACTCTTTGCGTATGTTGTTGATGTCGAACATATTTAATTACATCTTTTCCAATTTTGCTGCTGTCAATTCGCTGATATGGCGGCACATATGCTGGCAACCGCAATGCTGTACTACGTCGTAGGCGAAGCCCTCGATCTGCAGTCTTCGCGCCTGCTTTTCGCTCAATCCGCGCTGACGCATATAGTAGATAGCCTCGTCATCTAACTGACCGACTGTTGCGCCGTGCGAACACTTCACGTCGTCGGCATAGATCTCCAATTGCGGCTGTGCGAAGATACGTGCTGTGTCATTCAGCAAAAGATTGCGACTCTGCTGTTGTGCATCGGTGCGTTGTGCATCTTGTGCAACATAGACCATTCCTGCAAACGATCCTACGGCATTGCCTGCGGCAGCGCCCTTTACGAGCGAATAGCTGCGACAATCGGGTGCAAGGTGGCGCACTGCCAAATTCAAATCACAATGCTCCTCACCTCCGCAAAGGAATAGCGCCCAAACGTCGCTAACAGCTTCGGGGGCAGTGAGTGCGCTATTATACGCTGCGCGAACATATCCGTCGCCCGTCTTGCAACTCATTGTAGCACAATGGCTTGCTTTGGTCTGATGAACATAGTTGTTATTGACGATCGAGCAATTTTGTTGCAAGTCGTAGAGTTCGGTAAAATGCACGTCGGCATCCTCGCCGATAATCGCCTCGCGCGTAATGCCCGCAAAGATACGACCATCGCCTGCCGAGCGATGGGTGATAATCACCTCGGCACGTGCGCCCTTTTCGGCAACGACAAGTGTCTGCGAGAAGCAGAGTTCGGCCTCATTCTCGGCGTGGTAGAAATTATCGATCAGAATCGGCGACTGCTCCTCAATACCCTCGGGAAGATAGATAAATGCGCCGTCCTGAACGAACATTCTGGTCAGAGCTGTCGGCGTATCGCTCATATCGGCTGCCGAGTCGAGCCATTTTTCGACCAATGCTCCATATTTCTCGGAACAAGTCGCTGCGCGCAATGAACCATATACTGCACCTTCAATGCTTATTTTCAGGCCGTTATTCACTGCGCGGCCATTTATCAGTTCGATTCGGTTCGCATCGGCCTCCGGCAATAACTCTTTCGGTGCAGGGTGGCGGCGTGCAACGAAATATTGCTCCCACTCGCCCTCCAAAAGGCGCACAATGTCGCTATGCAGATAACGCTCCTGCTTTGCTGTCGGCAGTCCATGCAGATTGAGAGCTGCTGCCGCATCGCTACGTCGCGCATTGAACCACACAGGCATTCCCTCGCCGAGAATGTCGATGTTAGACAGATAGTTATCGAGCAAATTTTGTTCGGTAGGCATACTCTCTGTGGTTTATTGGTAATCGTTAATGAGCCAATCGTAACCCTCGGCTTCGAGTTTCAGTGCGAGCGATTTATCGCCCGAATAGATAATCTGACCCTTATAAAGCACATGAACATAATCGGGCACGATGTAGTCCAACAATCGCTGATAGTGAGTGATTACGACGGTTGCATTTTCAGGTGTGTGGAGTTTGGTAACACCCGTTGCAACGATGCGCAGAGCGTCGATATCCAGACCCGAGTCGGTCTCGTCGAGGATGGCCAATTTCGGATCGAGCATCGCCATCTGGAAGATCTCATTCTTCTTCTTCTCGCCGCCCGAAAAACCCTCATTCACAGCGCGGCTTGTGAGCTTCGAGCTCAACTCGACAACTGCACTCTTCTCGCGCATCAATTTGAGGAACTCGCCAGCAGTAAGTGGCTCCAGACCACGATGTTTGCGCTGCTCATTAACGGCCATTTTCATAAAGTTCGACATCGTAACGCCCGGAATTTCAACAGGATATTGGAAACCGAGAAACAGACCTTCGCGAGCACGCTCCTCAATCGACATTTCGAGCAAATTCTGACCGCAGAAGGTTACTTCACCTGCCGTTACTTCAAACTTTTCGTTGCCTGCCAGCACCGAAGCCAACGTACTTTTACCCGATCCGTTGGGACCCATAATTGCGTGTACCTCACCTGCACGAACTTCGAGATTGATACCTCTTAATATCTCCTTGCCGCCTACGTTGGCGTGCAAATTTTTAACGCTTAACATATATTGTTTATTTTTTTTTCTATCCAACACTTCCTTCGAGGCTTATAGCCAATAACTTCTGTGCTTCGACAGCGAACTCCATCGGCAACTTGCTCAATACCTCCTTGGCGTAACCATTGACAATCAGACCGACTGCGTCTTCTGTTGATAGTCCGCGCTGATTGCAGTAGAAGAGCTGCTCTTCGGAGATTTTCGATGTTGTAGCCTCATGCTCAACCACCGCCGAGGGGTTCTGCACATCCATATATGGGAATGTGTGCGCACCGCAACGATCACCAATCAACAAAGAGTCGCACTGCGAATAGTTACGTGCATTTTCGGCCCCCTTCGCTACGCGTACCAGACCGCGATAACTGTTCTGACTGCGACCAGCCGAAATACCCTTCGATACAATACGCGAACGGGTGTTACGACCGATGTGAATCATCTTCGTACCCGTATCGGCCTGCTGGAAATTGTTGGTCATTGCCACCGAATAGAACTCCGCAACGCTGTTGTCGCCCGCGAGTATGCAACTCGGATATTTCCACGTAATTGCTGATCCCGTTTCGACCTGTGTCCATGATAGACGTGCGTTGTCGCCCTTG
>JAFPAT010000089.1 GCA_017425655.1 Rikenellaceae bacterium
GCATAACGATATTCTTGCGGCACATCCTACGATGGGCGTGATGAAGAGTATCTCGAAATCGTATGGTGTTCCTGGCCTTCGCCTGGGCGTATTTGCTACGGCCGACAAGGATTTGATAGGCTATATGAGAGGTGATGTCGCGATTTGGAATATCAATTCGTTTGCGGAGTTCTATATGCAGATCTTCGGTAAGTATGAATCGGATTATCGTGCGGCGTGCTATCGTTTTATCGAGGAACGTAGTCGATTCCGTCAAGAGCTGCAAAAGATTGATTATATCAGAGTAATTCCCTCGCAGGCCAACTACTTCCTTTGCGAGATAACGGATCGTTTTACGGCCCACGAACTTACGTTACAACTGCTCGAAAAGTTCAATATTCTGATTAAGGATTGCTCGACGAAGAAGGGTTTTGCAGGCCGCAACTACATCCGTATTGCGATTCGCGACAGGAGGGATAATGACCGATTGGTTGAAGCATTAAATAATTTGTAATGAAGATTATAACAAAACAGGATATAGCCCAGTTAGGGATCACGCCCACAAAGTGTGTTGAGTGGGTTACGGAAGCTTTCAAGATAAAGAGTCGCTGTCAGCTCCCAGCAAAGGTTTCTGTGCATCCGAGCGGGAATGATTTCTATACTACAATGCCCTGCTTATTGCCCGAGGAATATAGCCGATTTGGTGTGAAGGTCGTGTCGAGAGTAGCTGGACGAATACCTGCATTGAAGAGTGACTTGATGTTGTTCGACTCGGCTACCGGAGAGCTGCTTTCGCTCGTTGAGTGCGACTGGATCACCGCTATGCGAACCGGTGCTGTGGCAACCTTGGCTATAAAGACTTTCCGCTCGACTGTGGCCAGCATCTATGCTTTTGTGGGATTGGGTAGCACGGCGCGAGCAACGCTCACCTGCCTTTTGGAGAGTAGCCCAAGCGAGCAGTTGAATATCCGTCTATTTAGATATAAAGATCAGGCAGAGAAAATAGTTACTGAGTATGGTCACTATGCAAATGCCCGATTTGAGATCGTCGATACAATGGAGGAGCTTGTCGCGGGTGCAGATGTGGTTGTCTCTTGCATTACCGATGCTCAGGGATTGCTTGTCGAGGATGAATCGCTCTTCAAGCCCGGTGTGCTGGTGGTGCCTGTGCATACGCGCGGATTTCAGAATTGCGACACAACGTTCGACAAGGTCTTTGCTGATGATACCGATCACGTCAAAGGATTTAGATATTTCTCGCAGTTCAGGGAATTCCACCAGATTGAGGAGGTGCTGAAGGGTGAATGCGTGGGACGTGCAAACGATCAGGAGCGCATCCTGTCTTATAACATCGGACTTGGCCTGCACGATGTATATTATGCCAAAAAAATTTATGAGCTTTTAAATCGCTAACCGTGGCTGAATCACTCAAACAGAAGACAATCTCGGGTATGCTGTGGAGCGGTGTCCAGCGTTTTGGAACGATGGGCATTGCCTTCATTTCCAATATTGTACTTGCACGATTGCTCTCGCCCGACGACTATGGTTGTATCGGAATGTTGGCCATATTTATAACAGTCTCCAACACTTTCGTCGATGGCGGTTTCGGGTCGGCGTTGATTCAAAAGAAGGAGCCTACACAGAGGGATTACTCAACAATTTTCTGGTGGAATCTCTTTTTGTCGATTGTGATTTATGGTATTTTGTATCTCGGCGCTCCGTTTATTTCGCAGTTTTACAGGATCCCGCTCCTGTCGCATGTTTTGCGTGTGCAGGGTGTGATTCTGATAATTAATGCGCTGAATATCATACAGAGTAATCAGCTACGAAAACGCCTTAATTTTAGAAAACTTGCTGTCGTTAATATCGTTTCGCAGCTCGTCGGTGTGTGCGTGGCGATCGTTACGGCGTGGCACGGATGGGGCGTGTGGGCATTGGTGGCGCAGCAGATTGTTGCGAGTTCGATGACTTCGATTCTGCTGTGGACGTTGAATAGATGGCTCCCAGATTTGGTCTTTTCGAAGGAGTCGTTCAAACAGCTATTTGGCTTCGGTAGTTTTATTCTGTGTTCGAATTTGATTAATACATTCTGCAACAATGTTCAGGGATTGTTGATCGGACGTTTCTTCACGTCTGCCACGATGGGATATTATACACAAGCAAGGAAGTTGGAGGAGGTCGCATCGCATAGTTTTTCTACAGTTGTCGATCAGGTATCATATCCGATATTATCTAAATTTCAGTCGGATAACGCTGCAATGCAGAGTGTTTTGTATAAACTTACAACGGCATTGGCATATGTGACTTTTCCACTGATGTTGGTGCTGATTTTGGTTGCCGAGCCTTTGATTACATTGTTGTATGGAGTTAAATGGCTTCCGTGTGTGCCCTATTTTCAAATTCTATGTGTAGCGGGTATTGCCAGTTGCTTACAGGTTACATATTATTATGCAGTTGCAAGCAAAGGTGAAAGTAAAGAGTTGTTTATCTGGACTATAATTAAGCGTGGGGCTGCTTTGATAGTATTAGTTGCCGGTATGTATATATGGAAAATTGAGGGACTATTGTGGGCATCTGCCATTGGGGCTTGGCTTATATTATTCGCAAATGCATATCTCGCAAGTAAACATACAGGTTATACCTTAATAAAACAACTTAAGGATATGATGCCAATTACAATGCTTTCTGTTATAGTCTTTTATATTGCATATATACTTATTAATAGTATAAGTTTAAACATATATATAGAGGCTATAATATCAATAGTTTTGTATTTGATCTTGTATTTGGGTCTCTCATTCAAATTCAGAATCAAGGCATTTATGTATTTATTTGAAATAATAAGGAATTATAAGAAGTCCCCACAAAATGTCTTTTGATTTTTGAATTCCTTGAAGCTTTGAAAATAATATGATATTTAAATATGATTAAAATTGGCATACTAAAGGAGACAAAAACTCCCATCGATAATAGGGTTGCGTTAAGCCCCGACGAGATTGTAGCTCTAAAGGAGAAGTACCCCGAGGCGGAGTTTTATGTGCAACAAAGCGATATTCGCGCATTTACGGATGAAGAGTACGCGAAGCGTGGAATTCCCGTTGTTGAGACGTTAGAGAATTGCGACGTTATGTTCGGAATTAAGGAGGCACACGTCGATTCGTTACTCCCCAACAAACATTATATCTTCTTCGGTCATATAGCTAAAATGCAGCCGTACAATCGACCACTTATCAAAAAGATGATTGAACTGGGTATAACCTTTACAGACTATGAGTATCTGGTGGATGATAACAACGTGCGACTCTGTGCGTTTGGCTGGTGGGCAGGCGTTGTAGGTGCATACAATACGTTGCGTGCGTATGGATTAAGAACTCATAAGTTTGAACTTGAGAAGCCGTCTCGCACATTTACGTTGGAGAAATTGCTGTCGAACATCAAGGAGGTGATGCCGCTGTGTAATACGTCCGTTGTCATAACCGGCAATGGTCGAGTATCACAAGGCGCTCAATATGTAATGCAGCAAGTCGGAGCAACGGAGTTGACACCTAAAGATTTTCTCAGCAGGACGTATACTGATACATTATTATACACTGTTCTGAAAACCGGAAATCTGGTAAGACGAAAGAGTGACGGTTCGTACGAGAAAAGTGATTTTAGAAAGAACGGCTGTGAGTATGAGAGCGTGTTTGATCAGTATGCATTCTCGGCTGAGATACTATTGTCGTGCCACTATTGGGGCCCCGATCA
>JAFPAT010000090.1 GCA_017425655.1 Rikenellaceae bacterium
CCGTTGCCGTTACGGTTGGGCGGGCAAGTCGGCCTGCACGACCATAACCAACCGTCTGATCGTCGGTCAGGCGTTTGATCTGCACCACGCGGGCTTTAAGTGTCGAAACGGGTGTCAGCCCATCGTTGCGGTAGTAGTCAAAGCCATACAAGCCCAACCCCAAACGACACATATCATAACGAGCCTCTTCGAAACGCTCCATAGCGGCCGATGCAGCCGTGTGGCGAATAACTCGGTATGGCAGTGCGGCCGCCAACTCCGACGAGATTGCATCGTAACGAGCAATCTGTTCGCGCGTAAAATCGTCTTGTTCGACATCATCGGCCGTTGCCAGATGCGAGAATATGGTGGCTACGCGTACATATTGGCTCTGACGTTCCAGCTCGGCAACCAAAGTTGGGATATCGTCTTGTTCGAAGCCGAGTCGATGCATTCCGCTATCGATCTTGATATGGATCGGATATCGGTATGCACCTGCACGCTTAACCGTCTCAACAAAGTCATTAAGCGACGTAAAACTATAAATTTCAGGTTCCAAGCGGTCGGCAACCATTACCGGGAAGCTGTTCGTATCGGCATTCAAAACCACAATCGGCATCGTAATACCGCGACGACGCAACGCCGTTCCCTCATCGGCAAAGGCTACCGCCAACGCATCGACACCTTCGTTTTGTAGCATCTGGGCGATCTCATGGCGACCATTGCCATAGCTCGATGCTTTGACCATTGCCATCAGCATCGTTTTGGGCGAAAGCATCGAACGATAGAAATTCAAATTGCGGCGCATAGCATCGAGATTGACCTCCAAAACAGTCGTATGGCTACGCTGTTCGAGGTGGTGGCTCATACGCTCAAAGTCGGGCGTAGAGGCACACTTAACAAGGACTGCGCGATTGGCAATATCTTCGGGATACAGACCCGTAAGAAGTTCATCGGGAGTGGTATAGAATCGCGTATCGCAATCAAACAGCTCGGCATATCGTTCTGCTCCGGCACCAACGCCAAGCACCATCTTTATTCCCGAACGCGAGGCAAGTTGCGCCACGCGTCGCCAATAATCCTCTGTCGTGGCACGATGAGGATCGTCGGAGATAATCAGCGTACAATCGCGACCTTCGGCCGAACGCAACAACGCATCGAGAGCAATAGCCAACGAATTGACATCAGCATTAGACGAGTCGTTGAGAATGATCGACGAGTTGATACCCTCTTTGAGTTCCATTCGCATTGCCAAAGGGCGTAGCGCATTTACGCGTCGCTGAACATCGTTGCTGTCGCAACCCATCGAGCACCAGAGTGCCGCCGCCATTTCGGCAGAGCGTTGCAGTGCTCTTTCGCGCTTCTCGCTATTCACGTCAGCAAACTTTCGACAATCAATCCTTGTAGCCGAGAGCGATTCAACAGCTGTTGCAATTGGCTCGATTGCTCCGTCGTAAATTACCATTTTTGCACGATGGGCGATGATCAGTTTCTCGGCAATTTTGGCTTCGTCTGAATCGAAGTTCTCGGCGTGCTGTATGCCGATATTGGTGATGATCGCAACATCGGGGCGAATCATCTCTTCGAGTCGCGACATCTGGCCTGGATGCGAAATACCGGCCTCGACAATAGCTACCTGCTCATCGCCCTCGATCATCAGGAGCGATAGAGCCACACCCAATTGAGAGTTATAGCTCTTCGGACTACGGAAAATCTTCACTCCATCGGGGGCACTCTGCGCACACCACTCCTTAACAAGCGTCTTATCTGTCGAGCCCGTAACGGCGACAATCTTTCCGCCGAAACTCATTCGATAGTCCGCCGCCAGACGTTGCAGTGCTTCGAGCGTATCATCAACCAAAACGTAGCCGGCATCTTGATATATGTTTTTCAGTTCGTGCGAAATCAAAAAGGCACGAACACCGTGCGCATATGCCGCATCAATAAAGTCGTGGCCATCGTGGTTGCGACCTTTGATCGCTGCCATCATACTGCGTTCGCCATAGGTATAGTTGCGGCTATCGACCGTAACCTCCTCGACCGTACGATCTTCGCCGATCAACCGTCCGCCACAGAGCAATGCGATTTGATTGAGAGTATATTTCATTGGGTTATTGTCTAAACTTTACAATGGTGATACCGGCACCTCCACGATCAGCGTGCTCATCGGCAGCACTCTCCACATCGGGGATGGTACGCAAGTAGCGACGTATCTCCTCTTTGAGTGCGCCCGTACCCTTACCGTGCAAAATCGAAACGCTGCCGATACCGACCATAATGGCATCGTCGATAAACGACTGCACCGCCTCCAATGCATCAACGGCACGCATACCGCGCACATCGATATTATCCTTAAAATTGAGTTTGCGTTGCGACACATCGACCGAAACTACCGTACGGGCCGTCGTCGGACGGGTCTGTCGCTTATATTCGGCATTTGAAACAGCCTCCAAACGCTCCACAGCGACGGTCGTCAAGATATGACCGATAGCCACCGTGGCCTTTTTACCCTTGATTAGTTGTACCGTACCGACACCATCCTGATCCTTGATGCGCACCTTCGTTCCGACCTCGATCGTACGCGACACCTGCTTCTCGATCGGGAGCGCAGGCTCGGTAGTTGTTACGCCATTTGCCTTGCGCTCCTCACGGCGCTGGCGACGACGCTCGATGCGCTCCATTTCGCGATCGACACGTGCCGAACGCTCGGCATCCATTGCCGCATCTTGTTCGGTACGCTCGCGCATATCGTTCAACTCTTGACGAGCCAAACGGGTCAATTCCTTTTCAGCCTGCGACTCGCGAATAGTTCGTATAGTATTCTCAATCTGTCGATTAGCATCAGCAATGAGTCGCTGCGCCTCCTCTTTCGCCTCGCGGATAATCTGCTGTCGCTCGGCCTTGATGCGCGAAAGTTGCTCGGCATACGAGGTTTCGAGCTCCTCGACTTTTCGGTCAGCGATGCGTATTCGATCGCGTTTTTGCTCCCAATAGCGGCGGTCGCGTGCAATCTCTCGCAGCTGACGCTCGATATTGATATGGTCGCTACCCGCCTTCTCGCTGGCTGTACGAATTATATTTTCAGGCAGACCGATCTTGCGGGCGATCTCGACGGCAAACGAGCTGCCCGGCTTACCCATTTCAAGGCGGAAAAGCGGGCGAATATTCTGCACGTCAAACATCATCGCGCCATTCTCTACGCCCTCATGATTCGATGCGAAATATTTAATGTTCGAATAGTGAGTCGTAATTACGCCATACGTTCCACGCTCGACCAATTGTTCGAGAATAGCCTCGGCAATCGCTCCACCCATAATCGGCTCGGTACCCGTACCAAACTCGTCGATCAGTACCAGAGTACGCGAGGATGCTCCACCGAGCATGTTTTTCATATTGAGCAGGTGCGACGAGTAGGTACTCAAATCGTTATCAATCGATTGCTCATCGCCGATATCGATAAAGATTGATTCAAAGAGTGGCAACTCCGAGTTCTCGCCGCAAGGGATCAGGAAACCGCATTGGAACATATATTGCAGGAGGCCGACAGTCTTCAAGCAGACCGATTTACCACCGGCATTAGGACCAGAAATAACCAGTATTCGCTTCTCCGTATCGAGAGTCATATCCAAAGGCACCACACTCTTATGCTCCTTTGCCAACGCACGCGCCAACAGCGGATGACGAGCAGTGCGCAACTCCAAGCGGCCATCAATCGAAATAATCGGCTTAACGCAGTGATTATCAGCCGCAAAACGCCCCTTCGCGCGCAACATGTCGATCGTTGCCAAATAGTCGGCCGATGCATCGACAGTGTCGATCTCGGGACGAACGCGGTCGGTCAGATCGCTCAAAATACGAACAATCTCGCGACGCTCGGCATACTCCAACTCGCGCAATTCGTTATTGAGCTCGACAACCTCAACCGGCTCGATAAAGACCGTTTTACCTGTTGCCGATTCACCCTGCACAAAACCGTTCAACTTGCGTTTATTGCCCGCCGCAACGGGGATCACAGCGCGACCATCGCGTATCGAGAGCGTTGCATCAGCCTCAACAATGCCCGCACTCTTGGCCGCTTGCAAGACCTGCTGCAAACGTTTCGATGCCTGTCCCTCGCGCTCGCGAATCGAACGACGAATACGATACAACTCGTCAGATGCACTATCGCGCATTTGTCCAAAGCGATCGATCAACGAATCGATGTGATTGGCAATAGCCTCGAGCGATATAACACCCTCGGTCAATTTATAAAGGTGGGGATAGAGAGCCCTCTCGCGCGAAAGGATAAATCGGCTGACTGAATCGACCTGATGCAATGCGCGAGCAAGCAGTACGGCCTCCTCCAAATCGAGGAACGTACCCTCAACGCGCACCTTTGCGATCAGTGCGGTCAGATCGCAAAACTCCTCATTGGGGAATTCGCTCTCCATCATCACGATCGTTCGCATCTCGTCAGCCGAGGCGATACGGTTCTCTACTTCGGCGCGGCGCGACGAGAATTGATGTTCGCCAAGTTTGGCAATGGCTGCCTGCGTATTACAGCGCTCGGCTACCAACGCTCGGATGCGGTCGAAACCAATTTTCGATTCGAAATTAGCGGGATAGATCATCTTCACTTATACATAAACGAGCCGTCTAACACCAACTTTTCGCGGGTTAGACAGGCTCATTTGGTTTAGTTCATTACTCTGCTTCGGCGGTTTGAGTCGCAGCCTTTGCTGCCTTTTTCTCTTCACGTGCAGCCTTACGTTCAGCCTTCTTATCGGGATCCGAACCAAACAGCGAGAAGTGAACATAGCGTGCAGGATGCTCCTTCAAATCGGCCAACAAAGCCGACAGATTACCACTTGCCGCTGCAAGGTTATCATAGAGAGCCTTATCGTTCATCAACTCACCCAGCGAGCCCTCGCCCGAATTAATCGTAGCCAGCATAGTCGAAAGATTATCCGCAGTCGAGGTAAAGGCCTTAACAAGCGAATCGACCTTTGCTTGCTCCAATTGCTCGGCAACAGAATCAACATTGCTGATAATGCGATCGAAACGCTCGGTATTCTGATCGAGCATCTCGGCCAAGCCATTCAGCGAGGCAACGATATTCTCAATATTGGTACGCTCGTTCTTCAATACGCCATCGAGCGACGAACTGATCGAGTTCAGATTCGACATTGTACCCGTTAGGCTTGCTGTATTCTGCTCGACAAGTTTATTCACATTCTGGAGCGTTGTGGTCAAGCTCTCGGCTACGGCTACAATCTTAACTTTCAAATCGCCCAGCTCATTACCGGCAGTTGCCATCAGATCGGCACCTGCTACCGAGATAATCTGATCGCCTTTTTCGAGCAATTCGGCATCGGTACCAAGTTCGAGCATAATCGCCTTGCCACCCATAATTCCATCGTTGTAGATTACCGCACGTGTATCTTTAGGCAATTTATACTGACGCTTAACCGCAAGGACGACCGATACATCGCTACTCTTCGAAGGATCAAACGAGATCGACTCGACTGTACCCACCTTAACACCGTGAATCGTTACAGGGGCTGCCGTTTGCAAACCGCTGACATTGGGGTACGATGCATAGTAAGTAATGTTGCGGCTGAAAATATCAATACCGCTCAAAAATCGAATGCCTGCCCATAACGAGAAGAGCATTACGATTGCAAAAATTCCGATTTTTACCTCTTTTTTCATATTCGTTGTATTTTACATATTCAATTATTTGACTGACATCTGGCTCTGCGGCACAAGTTTATCACCCTCGAAACCTACAATATACGCACCACTAAACGTCTTTTTGACATCTTTTAGTGCCTTGTCGGCTTGTTCTTTCGAGGAATATATACCTGTGCAATATTTGTAGCAATAGGTGCCCTCGGTTACAAACTCGCGCACTCGGCCTCGATAGCTCTTAAACTCCGAGCTGTTAGTGTCGATATGGGTCTTACTTGCGCAAAGTTGAATCGTATATCCGAAATCGACCGCCGCACTACCCTGCTCCTTCGATTGAGGTTGCTCGGTCGGCTGCTCCTGCGAAGCCTCCTCGGATTGTGTCTTCTGCTCGGTCGATTGTTCCTTCGGAGTGGTTATCGCAGTCTCTTCGGTTTTATTCTGCGACTCTTTTTTCGGTTGCTCCTTCGTCTCCTGTGCGGGCTTTTCCGCATCTTTCTGTGGCTTCGTTTGTGCAGGTGCAGGCTCGACATTCTCACCCACTTCGGCAGGTTGCTCGGCATTACCGAAATAGAGTTCGTAATATTCGCGGAAGCTATCATAGATAGCCTTTGCTATCTTCTGCTGACCCGCATCGCTAGCCATAATTGCCAAATCGTGCTGATTCGACATAAATCCGATCTCGGTCAGCACACCCGGCATCTGCGTATAGCACAATACCCACAACGGTTGTCCATATACCAACGAACGACGATTACCGTGTCCAACAGCGCTCTTATGATGCTTCTGCATCAGATTAGCGAACGTGTTACTATTCTGCAACAGAGTGAATTGCATCGTCTGGATATATGCACGCACAGCGGCTGCGGTAGCAGCATCCGACATATCGACCAGATCGTCGCGATAGGCATCTTCGATTACATCAGCATTCTGCTGAATACGCTTGGGATTACTCTCACCCATAACCAACGTAACAGCACCACACGCCGAGGTATTCTTTGCTGCGTTGCAATGGATCGACAGGAACAGACTCGCATCGGCCTTATTGGCTATATCGACACGTGTTTGCAGGTCGCGAGTCTTGTTCGTACTCCAATGCTTGTCGGTCGAGCGGGTATAGATAACCTTAACGTAAGGCATATTCTTTTCGATCATTCGACCGGCCTTAATCGCCACATTTAGAGTGATATCACACTCTCGATATATCTTGCCGTTGAGTCGTCCCACTGCGCCCGGATCATAGCCTCCGTGTCCCGGATCGATCACGATAGTCATAGGCGTATGACTCTGCGTCTGCGCATAAATAGGCTTTGCACACAACAAAGTTGCAGCAAACAGCGTTATAAATAGAGCGACTCGATGCATTATTATTCGGTATATATAATTAGGTATCTCAAATAATTTAGTTATATTTGCAAGTTAAAACGCGCGTAAAAAAGCCCGAAACAGAGGCCTTTGTTGCGTTTTTGCCGGCTTTGCCGGCAAAGTTACGAAAAATTATCAAATTTTGAACAGAAGAACGATAAAATATCTCTCGATTGTGGCATTTGTGTCGATTTTGACACAGATGGTATTCGGCATAACGGCTCCGAATGGAGCGTTATTGGCTGCGGTGCATCGAGGCACCCATACCGATACCACCGCACAAATGCCAGAGCAACCGACCTCTCTCAACATCGACAACCGCGATGTGCGCCGTCGTATCGACCTGCAAACATCTGAAAATAACACAGATGCAATCGATACTCCAATTAATAGAGATCATACGACACGTATCGATTCGTCGAAGCTTGCGTCAGATGCAGAGTGGATTCATAGCGACGAAAATCTCGCTACAGACAGCGTCGTAGAACAGACACAGCCCGCAAAGAAAGGTGCTGCACTTGAAGCCCCGATTACAGGTAAAAATAAGGACTCTTTGGTCTTTAATGTGCGCGATAAGATGGTTTATATCTACCGCGAGGGCGACGTTAAGTATCAGTCAATGCAGATGAAGGCCGACTTTATGGCGATCAATATGGATACTCGCCAGATTCGTGCATACGGCATTCACGATACGGTTAATAACGAGCCGACCGTTACTCGCCCCGAATTTACCGAAGGTGGCAAAACCTTCACGATGGATACGATCGATTACAACATCGAGTCGGGCAAAGCCAAGATCAAGGGTATTGCCATGAAGGAGGGCGAAGGTTACCTTATCGGTAAGAATGTTAAGAAGATGAGCGACAATACGATCAATATCGCCGATGGTATATTTACCACCTGCGAGAACACCGATCATCCGCACTTCGGCTTGGTAATGAGCAAGGCGAAGTTGATCCCCGGCAAAAAGGCGATCATCGGTCCGTCGTATATCGTTCTCGAAGATGTACCCATCTACTTCCTCGGTCTGCCCGAGGGCTTCTTCCCGCTGAATCAAGGTCCAAAATCGGGTTTCATTATGCCCAAATATGGCGAGGAGTATATTAAAGGTTTCTTCTTGCGCGATTTCGGTTACTACTTTACATTTAACGACTATATCGACCTGACTCTGAAGGGTGGTATCTATACACTCGGATCGTGGGAGGCATCAGCTTCATCGCGATATATCAAACGATATAAATATTCGGGCAACCTCGCAGCAAACTACTCGAAGGTGCGCTTTGGTGATAAGGGCGCGGCAGACTACACCAATCAGGGTAACTTCCGCATCCAATGGACTCACCAGCAGGATCCCAAGTTCCGTCCCGGTTCGACATTCTCGGCGAGTGTGAATTTTGCAACGAGTGGCTACTCAAAATATTCGGCGCAATCACTCAACGACATTCTTGCAACGCAGACCAACTCGTCGATCTCTTATTCGAAATCGTGGTCAGGAACTCCCTTCTCAATGTCGGCCAATCTGGCTGTATCGCAGAACTCGCAGAGTAAGGCCATCTCGGTAACGCTGCCCAATGTCGTTGTCAATATGTCGCGTATCTACCCATTCAAGCGCAAAGAGGTGATGGGTAAAGAGCGTTGGTATGAGAAGATCTCAATGTCATATACAGGTAAACTGACCAACTCGGTACAGACTACCGAAAGCGAGATCTTCACACCACAGACATTAGACAAGATGCGCAACGGTATAGAGCATTCGATACCTATTTCGACCTCGCTTAAATTATTCAACTACCTGAATATCAGTCCTACGGCAAATTATACCGAGAAGTGGTATTTCAAAAAGCAGGATCGTCAATGGAATCCCGAAACGCAGAAGGTCGAGTATCTCGAGCCCGAATATGGATTCTATCGTCTGTACAACTACAATGTTGCTATTTCGGCATCGACAAAACTCTACGGCATGTACCGCTTCAAGAATCCGAAGGCAAAAATCAAGGCTATTCGCCACGTCATCACGCCTAATATCGGTTTCTCGTATGCTCCCGATTTCTCGAAGCAGAAATATGGCTATTACAAGGTTGTGCAGAGTGATACGACCGGTCGAGTGCAAATTTACTCTCCCTTCGAGGGAAATGCTTACGGCATCCCATCGTCGGGTCGCTCGGCATCGCTCAACTTCTCGCTGAAACAGAATCTCGAAATGAAGGTGGCCAGCAAACGTGACACAACGGGTACTAAAATTATCAAGTTGATCGATGACCTGTCGATTTCGGGCTCGTATAACTTCCTTGCCGACTCGATGAATCTATCGAATCTTCAATTGAGTTTCCGAACAACACTGACCCAGAACTTCGGTATTCAGCTCTCGGCAACACTCGATCCATATCAGGTAACACCGGAGGGTCGCCGTATCAACAAGTTCCTTATTGCCAAGGGTAAACCCGGTCGAATTGTCAGCACCGGCTGGTCGTTCGGCTATACCTTCCAGTCGAAGAACAAGGGTCGTTCGGGCTCGAAAATGAACGACATCACTTCCCAATCAATCGATCCGGCCTATGCCAACCCCTTCTCCGATCCATACGGTATGATGGATCCCGTATTGAGGCGTATGTATATGGCACAGAGTTACTACGACTTCGCTCTCCCCTGGAATTTGAGTTTCAACTACACTATCAGCTACGGTATTTCGTTGGTAAATAACGGCACGACAGGCTATAAGAGAAACATTAATCAATCGATCGGTTTCAATGGTAGCGTGAATCTTACGCCCAAATGGGGTGTTACATTCCAGGGAGGTTTCGACCTGATGACGGGTAAGCTGACGACCTCGTCGATCTCGATTTCGCGCGACCTGCACTGTTGGCAGATGGGATTCTCGTGGATTCCGTTTGGCTATCACAAGTCGTGGAGTTTCCATATAGGCGTGAAGTCATCAATGTTGCAGGACTTGAAGTACGACAAGAGCCAATCGATGTATGACAACTTATATTAAAGAAGCTAAACAAAAAACTTAAACAAATAGAAACACAAAAAAACAACTATGAAAAAACAAATTCTGATTGCTGCTATGGCACTGACTACTCTTGCGGCTTGTCAGAGCGAGCGCGTAAATCCGCTGCTCGCCGAGTGGGATACCCCCTACCAGACACCGCCTTTCGACAAGATCGAAGTAACGGATTATGCTCCCGCATTTGATGCGGCTATCGCCGAGGCGCGCGCCGACATCGATGCTATCGTTGCTGACACCACTGCTCCCACCTTCGCCAATACGATCGAGGCTTTGGAGCGTGCAGGCGACAAATTGACCCGTATCGAGTATGTAT
Organism: Rikenellaceae bacterium; assembly: GCA_017425655.1. Classification (GTDB taxonomy): domain Bacteria; phylum Bacteroidota; class Bacteroidia; order Bacteroidales; family Rikenellaceae; genus Alistipes. The sequence continues at coordinate 10,335 of JAFPAT010000090.1, forward strand.
TCTTCAACATCTTGGAGGCAGATGCCAGCGACGAGATGCAGCAGGTATCGCTCGAAGTTCAGCCCAAACTGACCGAGTATTCGAATGATGTTGCCTTGAATCCCGAGCTGTTTGCTCGCGTAAAGGCTGTTTACGATCAGCGCGAGTCGCTCGAACTCTCGCTTGAGGAGGCTAAATTGCTCGAAAAGACCTACAAGAGCTTCGCTCGCAGCGGTGCCGCTTTGGACGAAGAGAAGAAGGCTGTATATCGTGAAATTTCGGCCGAGCTGTCGCAGCTGACCTTGCAGTTTGGTCAGAACGTGCTGGCAGCAACCAACGCTTTCACCTACAACATCACCGACTCGACCGTTGTAGCAGAGTTGCCCGACTTTGTTAAGGAGGGTCTGGCTGCCGATGCAAAGGCTCGTGGCGAAGAGGGTTGGACTGTTACCTTGCAGGCTCCGAGCTATGGTCCCTTTATGACCTACTCGTCGAATCGTGAGTTGAAGGAGCAGTTGTGGCGTGCTTACAACTCGCGTGCTATGGTTGATGGCGCAAATGACAACCGCGAGATTGTTAAGCGCATTGCCGAGTTGCGTTTGCAGATGGCTAATCTGCTGGGCTACAAGACATACGCAGACTATGTATTGGAGGAGCGTATGGCTGAAAGCGCAGACAACGTAAATAACTTCCTCAAAGAGTTGCTCGACGCGACAAAGAAGTATGCCGACAAGGACTATGCAACCATCAACGCTTATGCAAAGTCGCTCGGCTTGCAAGGCGAGGTGATGCCTTGGGATTTCAGCTATTACAGCGAGAAGTACAAGAACGAGAAGTACGCTTTGAGCGACGAGATGGTTAAGCCCTACTTGAAGCTCGATAACGTGAAGAAGGGCGTATTTATGCTGGCTACCAAACTCTACGGTTTGGAGTTCAAGGAGAACACCGAGATTGCCCCCTACCACCCCGAGGTTTCGGTATATGAGGTTTATGATGCTACCGGTAAGATGATGGCTATTCTCTATCTCGACTTCTTCCCCCGCGAGACAAAGCGTGGCGGTGCTTGGATGACCGAGTTCCGCGCTGCAAGCTTCGATGCAGAGGGTAACGAGATCCGTCCTTTGGTATCGCTCGTTATGAACTTCACCAAGCCGACCGAGAACACTCCGTCGCTGCTGACCTTCGACGAATTCACCACCTTCCTGCACGAGTTCGGCCACGCGCTGCACGGTATGCTGGGCGAGGGTAAGTATGCGTCGCTGACCGGCACAAGCGTTTATCGCGACTTTGTTGAGTTGCCTTCGCAGTTGTTGGAGAATTGGGCTACCGAGAAGGAGTACCTCGATCTGTGGGCTGTTCATTATGAGTCGGGCGAGCAGATGCCTGCCGAGTTGATCGCAAAGATCGTTGATGCGAAGAACTACTTGGCAGCTTACTCGAATGTTCGTCAGCTCTCGTTCGGCATGACCGATATGGCTTGGCACAGCCTGACCGAGCCTTATAAGGGCGATGTAGAGGCATTCGAGAAGGCTTCGATGAAGCCTACGCAGGTTGTTCCCGAGGTTGCAGGTACCGGTATGGCTACCTCGTTCTCGCACATCTTCTCGGGTGGCTATGCAGCTGGTTACTATGGCTACAAGTGGGCAGAGGTTTTGGATGCAGATGCATTCTCGCTGTTCAAGGAGAAGGGTATCTTCAACACCGAAGTTTCTACTTCGTTCCGCGAGAACGTACTTTCGAAGGGTGGCGTTGAGCACCCGATGGAGCTCTACGTTCGTTTCCGTGGCCACAAGCCCGATCAGAAGGCTTTGATCGAGCGCATGGGCTTGGAGTAATCGATTGGTTAAATGAATAATCAGACAAAGGCTTGCTGCCCTTTCGGGAGTGGCAAGCCTTTGTTTAATTTGATTAAAATTAAGATATGAAAAAACACTCATTCGGTCAGTGGATCGTCGCGGTACGTCCATGGTCGTTTCCCGCATCGGCAATGCCCGTTGCTGTTACGCTCTTCTATCTGCTTTGGAGTGGTGCGGAGATCGATTGGATCGGTGGCATTTGGGCGCTGCTGAATATCATTGTTTTCCACGCCGCAGGAAATGTATGGAGCGACTATTTCGACTTTCGCAAAGGTGTTGATGCCGAGGACACTTTCGGCGCAAAAACAATTACAAGTGGTGAATTCTCGCCCCGCGAGATGCTTTGGCTGGCAATCGGATTGCTCGCCGTTGCACTCATTGCAGGCATCGGACTGATGATTCGTGTCGGTATGCCTCTATTCTGGTTCGGATTGGCTGGTGCGCTGACCGTGCTACTCTACCCGCGATTGAAATATAGCGCATTGGGCGATGTCGATATTATGCTTGCCTATGCCCTTCTGCCTACACTCGGAACATCCCTCGTCGCAACGGGCGTGGTGATGTATGATGTGCTTTGGATTGCCGTTCCCGTAGGATTGATCACCGTTGCTATTCTGCACGCCAACAATACCCGCGACATAACAACGGATAATCGTGCCGAGATCACTACTCTCGCTATGCGTCTTGGCAGTCGCACGTCGGCTTGGGTCTATACCGTTGAGGTGCTCTTCCCGTTCGCGTGGGTGATTGGATGCACAATCTGTGGTATTCTGCCTTTGTGGGCATTGCTGACATTGGTGGCGATCATACCCGCGTGGAAAGCGGCAAAAGATATGTTGCATCACGACGCAAGCGACACGCTTTCGATCGCTAATCTTGACGAGCGAACTGCACAGCTGCAACTTATGTTCAGTCTGCTCTTTACAATCTCATTCGTCGTAGCATATTTCGTATGAAACGCCCGATTTTAGCAGCATTGCTGGCCTTTGTCCTTTGGACTATAATGTTCTCGCCTTGGACTGCTCCGCACCTTAATTTCTGGGTTGCGATGAGTATTTCGGCGGCAATACTTACCCTTGTGGCAACGCTGGCCCGCCCATCGTGGCCGCGCGATTTGAAATGGAGTTGGTCAAATATCGCGTTAGGTGTTGCGATTGCAGTGATATTGTGGGGCGTTTTCTGGATTGGCGACAAGATATCGCAGGTGATGTTCGACTTCGCCCGCCCACAGGTCGATTCAATATATGCAATGAAAGATGGCAACTCGGCAACGATAATCGCAATTGCATTATTGGTACTAATCGGACCTGCTGAAGAGATCTTCTGGCGCGGATATATTCAGCGTACGCTCTCGGAACGATTGGGTGCCAATCGTGGTTTTGTGATCACAACAGCAATATACACGTTGGTACATATCGGCTCACTGAACTTTATGCTGATAATGGCCGCTATGGTTTGCGGTATTGCGTGGGGACTACTCTATCGTTTGATGCCCGAACGATTCTCGGCGATACTTCTCTCACACGCCCTTTGGGATGCGGCCGTGTTCGTTATCTTCCCGATAATGTAAAGACCGTGATCATCGCCGAATAAACAACATACGCCGACCGATCGAGAATGATCAGTCGGCGTATATTTTTCGTTATCGATTGTTTGTAATCGGGCTGGCTATTAGAGGTACATTATCGCCAACATCGCAACAAAGAAGCCTCCGAAATAGCCCGCAGCAACCTGGCTGGGCAGATGTGCGCCGAGATGCAGACGGGCCGTACCGAGAATACCCGACAACAGCACCGATACAACCAATGCCCAAAAGTGTTGGCCCGCGCCTGCGATATTCAGTAATAGGAACATTGCCGTAACACCGCCCATACATATTGAGTGCAGGCTGATTTTCCAGAATGGAGTAACCACCAACGCCAGAAATTCGCAGCATGCTGCTGCAACCACAAACTTACGTACAACCGCAACTGCCGCCGCATCCGAAAGGGTTACAGCGCACAAAACGTAACTTATAACGCCCACCAGCAAAGGCAACACACGCGAACGTTGCGAATGCAGTCCGAAATTTTTCAGCAAGCCCAAAGCTCGCAAGAAACAGATCGAAAGCATCGGGACAATTGCAGCATAAAGCAGTACGACCCATGCCAGATAGCCCTTAATATTTGCAGGCAGACGCGATAGATAGCCATCTGCAAGCAGCATAAAACCGACCACATAGAGCGGCACCACAAATGGGTGCAGAAGCCACGACACCATACGCGACAAACGTGTCGCCCACGACGAATCGTGAGCAATTGTCGGCTCCTCTATCGGGATAGATTTGATCTCTATATTTGTCTGTTCTGTCATCGAAATCTCTTAAATCTGTTTGCGCAGACGGGCTACAGGGATATCCAACATCTCTCGATACTTGGCCACTGTGCGACGGGCAATTCGATAACCCTTCGCATTGAGAATATCCATCAGCACCTCATCGGTCAGCGGTTTGCGCTTATCCTCCTCGGCTATGCACTCCTGCAAAATCTGCTTGATCTCATAGCTCGAAACCTCCTCACCGCTCTCGGTCTGCATCGCCTCCGAGAAGAGCGATTTGAGCGACAATATCCCGAAATGGGTCTGCACATATTTACTATTCACTACGCGCGAAATGGTCGAAACGTCCAATCCCGTGCGGTCGGCTATATCTTTGAGAATCATCGGGCGCAGACGGCTCTTGTCGCCATCTTTGAAATACTCCTGCTGATAATCCAGAATCTCGCGCATCGTATGCATCAACGTATCATGGCGTTGCTTGATGGCCGAGATAAACCACTTTGCCGAGTCGATTTTGCTCTTAACGAACTGCACC